>JAAAOQ010000253.1 GCA_009908845.1 Gammaproteobacteria bacterium | reverse complement strand
GGGAGTTCGAGGACGAAATCGCCGAGGCAGAATCAAACATCGTCGCCATTACCGGCCTGCTCGCAGAGCTCACCGCCACGCCGGACGATGATCTCGTTGCACGCGCGGCTATCTCCACTGAATTCTTTGAACTACCCCGCAACACTGAAGCAGACATAGCAGCTGCAAACGCAGACACCGCCGAGTTCCTCGACGACGCGGACGATGTCGGTGGCTTCGTGCCCGGCGATACGCCAGTCGATGGCGTTCCCGATACCGATGATGGGGTCGGAGATATCCCCGTCGAGGAGCTGCCCGTTGGAGGTTCCGACCTCGATGGGATACCAGACGACAGTGACTTGGGGGATACGCCCGATGCCAGCGTCTTGCCCGATCTGGGCGGCTAAATACCGCGGTCTTTGACCTCCGCACGTAACCCTTCTTCTCATGTTCACCCCTCGAAGCCGAACGTTTACCTCGACTGCCACCACGTTCGCCCTCGTGCTGGCGTTCGTCGTGTTTGCGCTACCAGAAGTTGCGAGTGCACAATTTGGTGCTGCCGCAGGCTGGGCCGGCGGTCAAATCGCTGACGCCTTGTTGAACCTACTTTGGGGTTTGGTTGTCGGTATCGGCGCCTTTTTTACGGGTATCGGCGGCCTCCTGCTCGACGCTGGTATCAACCTCTTCGTCATCTACTTCGGCCAGCAGTATACCGATACTGGTCTCGGCGCCATCGTTGACGAGGTCTGGGTGTACATCCGCGACCTCTTCAACCTGACCTTTATATTTGGGCTCATCTACATCGGCTTCAAGCTGATCCTCAACACGAATGACTCCAATACTAAGCGGTGGCTAGCCTACCTCATCCTGGCTGCGCTCCTCGTCAACTTCTCGCTCTTTTTTACGAAATTCGTCATCGACCTCGCTAACCTCGTCGGAAGCGCGCTCGTCACCTCGGGGTTTGAGGCGCAGGCCGACCCACCCGACTGGTTGCCCGACCTGATCGCCGGGGACGGGGCGGAGTGGTATTCGGTCTCCGGCGAGTTCGCGCAGGTGATGGGGCTTCCCTCGATCTACAATCCCGATCTTGGGTCGGATGATCCCGGCTCGGAACTCGGCCTCAGCTATATCATCGGTTCTCTGATTCTCTTTCTCGTCTCGGCAGTGGTCTTTGGGGCTGGCGGTATCATGCTCATCGTCCGCTTCATCGTACTCAGCGTCTACATGCTCGTGTCCCCGTTCATGTTCATCGGTTGGGTGTTCCCGCAGCTCTCGGGTATCACCCAGAGCTACTGGCGCGGCTTCCTCGGGCAAGCGTTCTTTGCGCCCGCCTACCTCGTTGGCCTCTACTTCTCCTTCCGCCTTCTCTCCGGCTACCAGACTGAGGGGACCGACCTGGCCGATGCGGTCGCGGGAGCGGGGGACGACCTCTCCGCAGGCGTGGTGACGAGTCTCGTCTTCTTCATTGTCGTCTGTGGCTTCCTGATCGCCTCGCTCATTATTGCGCAAAAGCTCAGCGAGCAGGGTGCCAATGGCACCATGGGCGCTGTCCGCGCAACCAACCGCTTCGCGCGACGCACGGCAGCGGCACCACAGCGGTTCGCTGGCGCGTACACGTTCCGCAACACCATCGGTCGCGGCGGTCAGTACATCGACCAAGAGCTTGAGCGCCGTGGCTACTCTCAATACGGGATGTTAGGTGGGGTTCGCCAGGCTTCGCAGAAGGCAGCAGGTGCTCGCTACGGTGGGTCCTTCAACTTCTCGCAGCAACAGCAGGCAAGCCGCGCGGCGGCGGCCCAGAGTGAGCAGTTCGACAGGGAACAGTCGATCGCTCGCCAGAGTCAGACCTACGCAGCGACGAGGCGACGCGCGGCTCGTGGACAGTCGTCAGAAGCGGCGGTCACTCGCTCTCGCGAGCGGCTTGAGCAGGAACTGAAGAACGCCAATACCGAACAGGTGCAGCAGGTATTGCACGGTGCCCGAAACAATCCTGAGGAATACCGAGCTATCGTCGGTTCACTCAATGCAACGCAGGTCAACGCCCTGATGAAGAAAGAGGGTGAGGGTGCCCTCAGTGCTGACGAAAAGAGTCGGCTCAGTAGGATCCGCGCACGGTCCATCGAGGAGAACGCCGCCCGCAAGGGGCAGGCCCGACAAGACGCTGATGACACCTCGGCCGGTGATCCCAGAACGGTCCTCTCTGAGGAGAAAGCCCGCGATAAGGGTATGCAGGATGTCTCTGATGCTGATATCGATGCCCTCAATACTGACCAGGTCGTAAGCAACGTTGGCTCGCTCAAGCAATCGCAGTACGACGCGGTCATGAAGAGCGAGAACCGCACTGAATCCGAAAAGGCACGCATCCGAGAGGCCCGCGAAAACGATCTGGTATCGAAGTTCAACACCGATCCAAAGGATGTCATTAAAGGCACCCCCTCCGATGTTGCGAAGCTACCGAAGCGGATTCTCAAGGAAGAGAAAGCAGTGGGTCGGTACTCGACCGCTATGCTGAGCTCGATGCGCGATCTCGATGAAGAGACGCGCACTGCTATAAGAGGCAACATCGAAGACGCTGCTAATGACGCCAGTAATCCGAATCATAGCCATGCGAAGACATTACTGGATTGGATTAAAAACACACCGCGAGGTAGGGAATTCTAGCGTTTTTTGCCATGCAAATCACGAGAGAGAAACGAACGGAGGCATTCGAGAGCGCGAGCGCCGCTGCTCAAGAGCTGTGTGACGGACTCGAGAGTGGTCGGCAGCTTCGCGCCATTGCCACAAAACACGGCATCACCGACCCCGAACAGTACCGCACCTTTGCACTCGCGGTTGGTGATATTGCACTCGGCTTCTACGAGGAAGCCGACATCAAAAAGCTGATGCGGGATCAGGTACAACTCAACAGCCCGATCGTCGAGGCGATCGCGCCGGATATTCGCGGATTCCTCGCGCCGCTGCACGATGCTCGCACCGCGCCAGCACCCACGAACGAAGCGACTCCCGCTGCAGCGACCGGGAGCTCGGACT
>JAAAOQ010000002.1 GCA_009908845.1 Gammaproteobacteria bacterium | reverse complement strand
TGGCGGTCATGGCACGACCGGTGCACCGGATCGAGCCGGGCCCGTACCGCGCCTTCCTCGCCCCCGCCGCATTGGAAGAGCTGATGGACCTATTGGCCTGGGGCGGCTTCGGCCTACGCGATCATCGCACCCGCCAATCGCCCCTCACCCAGCTTGCGAGCGGCGAGCGCCAGCTCCATCCAGCCGTCACGCTCCTCGAGGACAACAACCGCGGGCTGGCGCCCGGCTTCATCGATGAGGGCTTCGTCAAGGCCGACCAGGTCCCGTTGATCACGAATGGACGCTTCGACACCTGTCTCGCCGATGCCCGCTCGGCCAAGGAATACGGGGCTGAGGTCAACGCCGGGGCTGAGTGGCCGGACTCGCTTGCGATGGCGGCCGGCGACCTTCCCTCGGACCGGGTCCTCAGCACGCTCGACACCGGTCTCTACATTGGCAACCTCTGGTACGGGAACTGGTCCGACCGCAACGCCTGCCGTGTGACCGGGATGACCCGCTTCGGCACCTTCTGGGTCGAGCAGGGCGAGCTGGTCGCACCGCTTGCGGTAATGCGCTTCGACGACAGCCTCTATCGGCTGCTCGGCGAGCAGCTCGAGCAGCTGACCCGAGAGCGCGAGCTGCGCCTCTCGGCCGAGACCTACGATGGACGCTCGACGGCGAGCAGCCTGCTCCCGGGCATCTTGGTGAGCAGCATCGACCTGGCGCTCTGAGACGGCCCGGCTGAGTAACTGCTCGGAAACCGGTCTCCGCTTCCGGAGCGGGACCGGTCGCGGCAACATCGGGCAACAAACGCGAGACACTCCTTTAGAGGCCCTGTCAAAACGCCCCTTTTGACTCGCGCAAGCTCCTGATCTCCCAGCGCGCGGCAGTCATTCTGTTGCGGCTACTCACTGTTGCGGCCATTCAGGATGCCGAGCCCAGCGGGCGGCGACCTAGCCGGCCATCGGCTCGTTGCGCCGCAGCACGATCCGATCCGGCGCCGTCGACGGCTCCAGCACGCCGTTGTCGACCTCCTCGGCAACCGGCACCAGCTCCGCGCTCGCAGGGAGATCGATCTCGATCCCGCGCAGGTCGGCGCCGGCGCGACCCGCGAAGAGCCTCAGGTCCTCACTGATCATCGCCCAGCAGCGCGGTCCGATGCGCGCCGGGTCACCGCTGAGCTCGGTGTCGAAGCACATCCGCCGTCCATCGAAGACGATCCGAATACCAAGCATGACCGGTTCAGGATCAGCCAGTCCGTTGCCGCTGGACCCGCTCGGATAGGCCACAGGCTCTAACGCGGTCGCTGAGGGGTCGGCGGATGCACTGGAATCGACAGCTCGCGGATGGATCGCGACACTGATCTCGACCAGCTCGGTCGCCAGCCGCGGGATATTGGTCTCGATCCGGGTCAGGGTGCAGTTCGGGTTGCGGCAACGCTCTCGCAGCGCGAACGAGAACTCTCGGTCTACGAACACCCCGATCGCCTGCTCGACCTCTTCGAGATGCCGCTGACAACGACGCAGACGCTTTGGATAGGCATTGTCATCGCGCAGTTGCTCGCGGATGACCTTGCGCAGGCGGTCGAAGCCCTTCGGCAGCGTGCCGCTGTGGAACCCTCGGCACATCAGCCCGCGCATGCTCTCGCCATGGGCGCCGACGCTCGCCGGCTCGATCTGCAGCACCGGCTGGCCGCCACCGTCCGGGGTGCGCAGCCGCTCGCGATGGTTGGCCTCATAGAGCTTCCAGTTCTCTTTCAGCTCCCAGACCAGGAACCCGAACAGCCCGGGCAGCAGCACGATGGTCAAGGTGACCAACGGATAGGCGATGACCTTCGGCAAGACCGATTTCGAGATCTCGACGAAGGCCGTTGTGATGGCGGGCAGGAACGGCAGCAACAACTTATGACCGATACTGACGATCGGGAAGTGCTTGACCGGATTGACCTGTGGCTCGACCAGCACGGTGACATAGAACTGGATCAGGGCCTCGGAGAAGCGCCAGATCGGCGCCAGCAGGGCCTTGGCGGCGAGACTGGTCCAGCGCTCGCTCAAATGATGGGTCAAGGACTCATCGACACGGTGCAGGATCTGCGAGAAGCGGCGCGTGACCTCCTTGAAGAAGAACAGCAGCTGTTGGATCAGGCCGATGAACAGGGCCTGGTTGATCCGCTGCAGATAGATGCCGATGCTCGTGCTGAGATTATCGAGGAAGCGCCGTCCGGCTGGCGTGTTCCGGGCCAGGGTCCCGAGCGCGAACGCGAGCCCGAGCAGCCAGAGGCCGGGCTGGATCGGGACCTCGTCGACGAGCACCGCGAGCGCGATGATCGGGGCCAGCGGCAGCGTCCCGATCAACAACGGCTGGATCAGGTTGCGCCCCAGCCCGCGCATCAATCCGGTACCCAGCAGACCCGCGATCGGCCACCAGCGCAGCAGTGCGCGCGGGCCCTCCCAGAAGAGGAAACGCAAGATGTGCCAACTGCCAAACGCAACCGCCTTGGCGAGATGGCGGCCGATACCGGTATAGGCCACCAGGTTGATCAAGGCGCCGCTGAACGCGACCGAGATCGGCTCGGTGAGGTGAAACCCCTTGTCGACATACGGCATCAGCTCGATCAGCAGATCCAGGCTCTTCAGCACCATGAAGGCGCCGCCGAACGGCAGCAGCAGATAGCGCAGTAGGTCGCGCCCCAGGGGGGTGCCGAACAGCGGCGCACCGAGCTGCTGCAGCCCCTTGATGTAGATCTCGCCGGGGCGGTAGACGCCGGGCAGCGCTCGCTCGGCGGTCCGGTCGAACCGGCGCAGCCGGTCACCGCGGAAGAACTCGCTCCAGGTCGGATCGGGCAGGCGCAGGATGTTGCGCGCGACGATGTCCCGGACATCGGTGAACTTGAGGTGCCGCCGATGCTTGATCACATCGAGCAGCTCGAGCTTCATCTTGTGCGCGGCGACGATCTCGCGGTGATCGCGCGGCACGAAATCGGCTTCGCGCATCGCCTGCTCCAACCGCGGCGTGAGCGCGGTCTCGAGGCGGTCGGTGATGCGGCGGTTCAGCGTCCGCAATACACCAGAGAACCGCTC
>JAAAOQ010000144.1 GCA_009908845.1 Gammaproteobacteria bacterium | reverse complement strand
CTACGAGCTGTCGGTGGTGCCGGTGGTCGATGGTGACGGCCGGCTGATCGGCCGGATCACGCCGAAGCAGCTCCGGCGCGTGCTGCGCGAGGAGGCCGAGGAGGACCTGAATCTGATGTCGGGTCTGCCGGCGGACTCGCGCCCGGACCAGTCGATCCGGCGCATCGTGCGCGGACGCATCCCCTGGCTGCTGGTCGGACTCGCCGGGGCCAGTCTGTCGGCGGCGGTGGTCGGCGCGTTCGAGGAGCAGCTCGCCCAGGCCGCGATCCTGGCCAGCTTCATCCCGATCGTGATGTCGATGGCCGGCAACGCCGGTATCCAGGCGGCGACGGTGGCGGTGCAAGGGCTCACCAGCGGCACGGTGACCTTCGCCGATCTCGGCTGGCGTCTGGCCAAGGAGCTAGCTGCGGCCTTCGTCAATGGGGCGATTGCCGCTGCCGTGCTGATTGTGCTGGTGTTGGTGGTGGCGCAGTTCATCGTGATCGAAAGCCCGGTGATCCTGGCATTGACTGCGGGCCTGGCGCTATTGTCGGTGATCCTAGTCGCGGTGACCGTCGGCGCGACCATCCCGATCCTGCTCGAGCGTGTCGGCATCGACCCGGCAATGGCTACGGGCGTCTTCATCACCACTGGCAACGATATCCTGTCGGTCGCGCTGTTCTTCCTGCTGATGATGAGCTTCTATCTATGAGTGATCATCATCGTCGCCCTTTGTTGCAATTGCAGCCGCGCCGGTCGCGGCTGCTGCTGCTCCTGCTGACGCTGAGCCACCTGCTCGCCGCCGCGGCGGCGCTGGCGGTGCCGCTCGATCCCAGCTTGCTTACGGCGTTGTTGATCTTGGTAACGGCGAGCCTGGCCTACCGGGTCTGGGGCTCGATACTGGGTCAGGCGCCTTGGTCGCTGCGCGAGGCGCGTTGGTCTGAGCGAGGCTGGCGGCTGCAGTTTCGCAACGGCCGCTGCCTTGACGCGACGCTGCTGCCGAGCACCTTGGTCACCACGCGGCTCGTGCTGCTCAACTTCCGGGTCCATTGGCTGCGCTATCACAGTCTGCTGCTGACCAACGAGGTCGTCGAGCCGGAGCAGTTGCGTCGGCTCCGCGCCCGGCTGCGGCTGGAGCGGGCTTCGGTTTGAGCACCTTCGGGTCTCTATCGAGCTGGCAACGTCTCGCTGAGCGCGTCCGAGGGCTCACAGGGGTAGGATCTTAAGTCTTGACGGAGTGATGATGCCGCTGGTCCGATTCGCTTTGCGCGATTGACAGCCCTCGGACCTTCGCTGCAAAGGTTGGCGGACTCGCTTCAGTGAGGCATGGCATCATTCAAACAGCTGCGAGGAGTTGTCGATGAAGGTACTGGTCACTGGTGGGGCCGGCTACATTGGGAGTCACACCTGTGTTGAATTGCTCGCGGCCGGGCATGAGGTCGTCGTCATCGACAATCTCAGCAACAGTAAGGCTGCGGCTCTGGAACGGGTGCAGGAGATCAGCGCGCGCTCATTACGCTTCGTTCATGGCGATCTCCGTGATACCGCGTTACTGGAGCGCCTGTTCGGCGAGCAACGGATCGATGCGGTGGTCCACTTCGCCGGGCTGAAGGCCGTCGGGGAGTCCAGCGAGATCCCGCTCGCTTACTATGACAACAACATCGGCGGAACCCTCAGGCTCTGCCAGGCGATGGCGAGCGCCGGCGTCAAGCGGCTCGTGTTCAGCTCGTCGGCAACCGTCTACGGCGACCCGGCCAGCGTACCGATCCGCGAGGATTTCCCGCTCGCGGCAACCAACCCTTATGGCCGCACCAAGCTGTTCATTGAGTGGATCCTGCGCGATCTCCAACGCGCCGAGCCGGATTGGGACATCGCCTTGCTGCGCTACTTCAATCCGGTCGGCGCCCACGCGAGCGGGCGCATCGGCGAGGACCCGAACGGCATCCCGAATAATCTGATGCCGTTCGTCGCCCAGGTCGCGATCGGCAAGCGCGAGGCCCTACAGGTATTCGGGGACGATTATCCGACGCCGGACGGGACCGGCGTCCGTGATTATATCCATGTCGTCGACCTGGCCCTTGGTCATCTGGCGGCACTGGAGGCATTGTCCGATTCGCCTGGGCTGATCACCTGCAATCTCGGCACCGGTCGTGGCTACAGCGTGCTGGAGATGGTGCGCGCCTTCGAGGCGGCGAGCGGTTGCCAGATCCCCTACCGGATCGTTGGCCGTCGGCCCGGGGACATTGCGGCCTGCTACGCCGATCCGTCGTATGCGCGTGAGCGGCTCGGTTGGCAGGCCGAACGCGGCCTTGAGCAGATGGTGGCCGATGTCTGGCGCTGGCAGCAGCAGAACCCGGACGGGTATCCGGAGGCGCCCAGCCCGGATGCGCCCGGCCCGCATGCGCCCAGCAAGCCCTGATGCCGAGGTGTCAACTCTGCGCGCGAACCCCGAAAAGCGGGCAGCAAGCGTGACCATCAGCGCGAGCCTAAGAGGCCCTATCAAAATGCTCGGCTAGCCTAGACAAGCTGCTGATTTGTTGGACCGTAGAGGGCATTCTGGTAGGGCTTGTAAGAAGCGGATATCGGGCTCGCCTAGGGGGAGAGGTGTTGCGCAAGCGCTTCTTGGCCTGGGCCGATGGCTTGCGTCGGCGCGGGCAGCTGAACGGCGACTACCGGCTCGACGCTGACCCGGGCCGATTGCCCGACCGCGAAGCCGCTGTGCGCCGGAAGCCGCGCCTCAAACAGGCGCCGGCCGCTGTCCGGGTCCAGGGCTGGCCAAGCGCGGGTGATGGTCAGCTCGGCACAGCTGCCCGGGGTGTTCGCGAACTGCGCCTGCACCCGCTGCCCGGCAGTCAGGCCGAACGCCTGGGTCCCGTCTACGGCGAAGCGCAGGACCAGACTCTGGGGATCGAACAGCTCCAGCAGCAGTGCCTGCGCGGCCACCTCACGGCCTTCGACATGCACCTGCGAGCGCAGCACCGCGCCATCCCAGGGCGCCGTCAGCCTGTGCTCGTTGCCGTCGGCCGCGCTCGGCACGATGCGCAGCAGTACCTGCCCGGCCGTCACCGCGTCACCCTCGCGCACCGAACAGTCCTGAACCCGCCCCGCGATCGGCGCATGGATCTCGGCCCGGCGCGTCGGCTCGATGACGCCATCTATATCGATCAGCCGGGGCTGGCGCGGGCCGTCGTCAGCAGCGGCAGCGCTCGGTGTGCGCGGTAGCCAGAGCGAGAGGAGGGCGGCGGCGAGCACGAAGCCGGTCGACCACCAGAGACAGCCTTCCAGGCCCTGGAGCTGATAGATCAGTCCCGAGAGCACGGTGCCGGCGAGGCGGCCGCCGGCGTTGGCCATGTAGTAGAAGCCGACGTTGAGCGCGACCTTGTCGGCATCGGCATAGGCGAGGATCAGGTAGGAATGGACTGCGGAATTGATCGCGAAGACGATCCCGAAGGCGATCAGGCCGATGATCAGGATCGGACCGGGCTCCCAGTCCAGCGCCGGTCCCTGCATCAGCGCCAAGGCGATGCCAGCTGGCACGAGGGCCAGCACCAGTGCGCCGAGCAGCGCCGAGCGTCCACTGGGTCCTTGTCCCTGCCGATGCGAGCGGATCAGCGCCGGGGCGCCGGCCTGGACGATGCCATAGCCAATGACCCAGAGCGCGAGGAAGGCACCGACCGCGGTGTAATCCCAGCCGAGCACGTCGTAGAGGAAGACCGGCAGCGCGACCACGAACCAGACATCGCGGGCACCGAACAGGAAGAAGCGGGCCGCGGACAGCCAGTTGATCGCAGGCGTATTGGAGAACACCTGGGTGAACTTGGCCCTCTCTTTGAGCCTGCCGACCCCTGAGGGCAGCAGTGCGATGGTGATGAGCATCACCAGGAACAGCCCGCCGGCGAGGTTGAACAGGGCGTTGCGAAAGCCGAACGCCTGCAGTAGCGCGGCGCCGACGAAGAAGCCGGCGCCCTTGAGCGCGTTCTTCGAGCCGGTCAGGACCGCGACATAGCGAAACAGTTTGGATTCAGCCCCGGCGCCTTCCCCGGTCAGGGTCTTGACCGTGGCCTTCGCCGACATCTTGTTCAGGTCCTTGGCGATGCCGGACAGCGCTTGCGCGGCCATCACATAGACGACGCCGAGCCAGGGGTCGGGCACGGTGAGCATCAAGAGCGCCACGACCTGTAGGCCCATGCCGATGTGCATGGTCAGGTTGAGTCCGATGCGGGCGCCGAGCCAGCCGCCGACCAGGTTGGTGACGATGCCGAAGACCTCGTAGAAGAGGAACAGCATCGCGACCTCGAACGGCGAGTAGCCCAGCTGATGGAAGTAGAGCACCACCAGCATGCGGATGGCGCCGTCGGTGATGGTGAAGGCCCAGTAGCCGACGGTGACCGTCAGATAATGAAAGTGTGAAGTTTGAAGTGTGAAGTTTGAAGATGGAGAGGGCGCGCTCATCGGTCATCGTTCCGTAGCTTTCTGATGATCGCCGTCAGGATGGCGATCAGCTCGTTGCACTCGGTCAGGAGGTCGCTTAGGCGATGCTCCGGCACAACCTCGGTTGCCGCCAACAGCCTCAGAATGAAAGTGTGAAGTTTGAAGTGTGAAGTTTGAAGATGGAGAGGGCGCGCTCATCGGTCATCGCTCCGTAGCTTTCTGATGATCGCCGTCAGGATGGCGATCAGCTCGTTGCACTCGGTCAGGAGGTCGCTTAGGCGATGCTCCGGCACAACCTCGGTTGCCGCCAACAGCCTCAGCCAGTAGAGGGTCTCCCGGGCCTCTTTGCAGGCGATGCTGTACTTGCTGAGGAAATCGGCCTTGCTCTGCGAGGCCTGTGCTTCTTCGATATTCGCGCCAATCGAGGTCCCGGACCGCAGTAGCTGGTTGGCCAATATCCTTGGCACACCAGGCCGCTCATCCAGCCCTCGGCACAGCAGCACCACCCGCCGAGCAAACTCAAAACTCCGTCCAGGAAGATCCGACTTCCCCCTTCACCCTTCACCCTTCCCCCTTCACCCTTCACCCTTCCGCCAAAAGGCGGGCGATATCGATCATGCGGTTCACATAGCCCCACTCGTTGTCGTACCAGGCGTAGATCTTCACCTGGGTGTCATCGATGACCATGGTCGAGAGGGCGTCGACGATCGACGAGCGCGGGTCGTTGAGGTAGTCGACCGAGACCAGCGGGCGTTCCTCGTAGCCGAGGATGCCGGCGAGCTCGCCGTCGGCGGCGTCTTTGAGCAGGGCATTGATCTCCTCGGGGCTGACCGGGCGCTCGGCCTCGAATACGAAGTCGGTCAGCGAGGCGTTGAGCAGCGGCACGCGCACGGCATGGCCGTTGAGCTTGCCCTCTAGCTCGGGGAAGATCTTGGTGATGGCCTTGGCGCTGCCGGTGGTGGTCGGGATCAGCGATTGGCCGCAGGCGCGGGCGCGGCGCGGGTCCTTGTGGCCGAGGTCGACGATGCGCTGGGTGTTGGTGATGTTGTGGATGGTGGTCATGCAGCCGTGGCGGATGCCGACCTGCTCATGCATCACCTTGACCACCGGCGCCAGGCAGTTGGTGGTGCAGGAGGCGGCGGTGACGATGCGATGCTCGGCCGGGTCGTAGCGATCGTGATTGACGCCGTAGACGATGTCGAGCGCACCCTTGGTCGGGGCGGCGACCAGGACCTGCTTGACCCCTTGCTCGAGATAGCCTTTGAGCAGCTCCGGCTGCTTGTGGTGCTTGCCGGTCGCCTCGATGACGAGGTCGCAGTCGGACCAGTCGACATCGGCGATGGTCTTGTGGCTGCTGTAGCCGAGTGCGTGATCGCCGATTCGCAGCTGATTCCCGTTGCCGGTGCATTCGCGGTCCCAGCGCCCGTGGACCGAGTCGAACTGCAGCAGATGCGCCGAGCCGGCGGCATCGCAGGCGATCTCGTTGATGCGGACGAACTCGAGGGCAGGGGCGTCGTTGCCGGGCTGGGCTACCGCTCGATCGAGCGCCGCGCGCAGCGCGAGCCTGCCCATGCGGCCGAAGCCGTTGATGCCGATGCGGATGGTCAAGGCCTGGACTCCTCTATGCTAAGTGTTATGGCGTGTTGATCGCAGATGGCGTCGAGGGCGGGTTAGGGCTCGACGCGCTCGAGCTCGGCCAGCGCCGCGTCGACGAGGTTTGGCGGTAACGGCACATAGCGCAGTGCCTCGGCCTGGTCTTGGCCGTCGGTCAGGACCCAGTTCATCAGCTCAACGATCGAGCGGGCCTTTTCGGTCGGCGCGTGGGGGTCCCGGACCAGTGCCCAGGTGTAGGTTACGATCGGATAGGAGCGCGCGCCCTGCGGATCAGGAATCGTCCGGGCGAGGTCGTCGGGCGGGAGATCGGAGCCGTTGGCGAGGCCACGGCGGCCGGTCTCGACATTGGGTCGCACATAGCCCCCGGCGCGGTTCTCGAGCCAGGCCAGCGAGAGGCCGAGGCGCTCGGCGAAACCGGCCTCGACATAGCCGATCGCGTTCTGGGTGATCTTGATGCGCTGGGCCACGCCCTCGTTACCGCTCGCCTCCATCGCACCGCCAGGCCAGTCGATGCGCTTGCTCACGCCCGGACCCTCGGCCCAAGCCTCGCTGATCGCCGCAAGATGGTTGGTGAAGGCGAAGGTGGTGCCGCTTGAATCGTGCCGGGCGACCACCTGGATGACCTTGTGGGGCAGATCGATACCCGGGTTGGCCGCGGCAATGCGCGGATCATCCCAGCGGTAGAGCTCGCCGAGGAAGATGTCGGCATAGACGTCGCGCGGCAGATTGAGCGGCCCCTCGACGCTGGGGAGATTGTAGGCGAGGGCGATCATGCCGCCGGTGACCGGGAGCTGCAGATAGTCGTCGGTGAGCTGAGCGGCCTCATCGGAGCGCAGCGGGGCGTCGGTGGCACCGATATCGACGCGGCCGGCAAGGAAGCGTTCGATGCCGGCACCGCTGCCGATCGAGTCGTAGTTAAGCGCAAGCTCGGGATGCTGATCGCCGTAGAGCGCGAACCATTGGTTGAAGATCGGCGCGGCGAAGGACGAGCCGGCGCCGGTGATCTGCAGCCTGGCTTCACTGGAAGCGGCCTCGGGCTCGATCTCGGTGGACTGTTCACAGCCGGCGAGCACGAGCAGGGCGGTCAGCCCGGCGACGGCGGTAGTTGCGGCGCGGAAGTGCATACGGGCTCCTCAGTGGGTTTGGCCTGACTCTGGAGCGGATCATATATGGAAACTAAAATATAGTTGTTACGGAATGCTTAACATCGCGGGACGGGCGAATCGGGTGCATGCCCGGTGTTATGTCGCTGTCGCAGACATGCGGCTCGCGGCAGCCCGGTTCGAGACGGATTCAGCGCACCCCAATCCGATCTGGCGCTGCACCGGCGCGTTGCGAGCCCAGGAGGACGTGTCACACGATTTTCGATACGCTCTGCGGCTTCGCAAAATTCATTGCCTGTATCATCCCAATGCAACGACTCAACGCCATTGCCGTCTGCGCGCTGTTCTTCACTTTGAGTTCAAGCGGATGAACGCTGAGCTTGCCGGCGAGATTGTGGAGCGTGCGGTGCTGGCCTGCAGGGAGAACGGCTACCAGGTCTCGGCCGTCGTCGTCGATCGTGGCGGCAATCCGCAGGCAATGCTTCGCGATGTCTTCGCGAGTAGGGCGGCAATCGCGCCAAGAAGGCCGAATGCGGCGCTCACCCCTGCGACCACTACTGCAGCGAACGCGACTGGGGCTGAGCCAGGTTCCTTTTGCGCATTTGGCAGTGCAGCGGTGAGCGAGTACACTGCAATATTCGATCTTTCGTATATATTGTCCCAGAGTCTTGATGACTGACTGCAAAACCACCCCCAGCATGGGCGGCAAGCTATCGCTGCTGGACCGCTTCCTGACCCTCTGGATCGTTTTGGCCATGACGCTGGGCGTGGCGCTCGGCTCGCTGGTTCCGGAGGCGGTGTCGGCGTTCAACCAGCGCCTGACCGTCGGCGAGCATACCAACCTGCTGATCGCCATCGGCCTCATCCTGATGATGTATCCGCCGTTGGCCAAGGTGAAGTACGGCCTGATGCCGAAGGTCTTCGCGAACGTCAAGATCCTCGGTCTCTCGCTGGTCTTGAACTGGGTCATCGGGCCGCTGCTGATGTTTGCGCTGGCGATCGGCTTCTTTGGCTTTCTGGCGCCGACCGTGCTCGGCGATGATCCGCGCTGGGGTGACTACATGGTCGGGCTGATCCTGGTCGGCATCGCTCGCTGCATCGCGATGGTGCTGGTCTGGAACCAACTGGCGCGCGGCAGCAGCGAGTACGGCGCCGGGCTGGTGGCCCTGAACAGTGTGTTCCAGATCATCAGCTTCAGCGTCTATGCCTGGCTCTTCGTCAGCGTGCTGCCGCCGCTGTTCGGGCTTCAGGGCCTGGTGGTCGATGTCAGTATTGGCGACATCTTCGCCAGCGTGATGATCTATCTCGGTATCCCGTTCGCTGCCGGCGTGCTGAGCCGGCTGCTGCTGGCGCCGGCTAAGGGCGAGGACTGGTACGACAAGGTCTTCATCCCACGCATCTCGCCGATCACGCTGGTCGCCTTGCTGTTCACCATCGTCGTGATGTTCAGCACCCAAGGCCGGCAGATCATTGAGCAGCCGCTCGATGTGCTCTGGATCGCGCTGCCGCTGTCGGCCTATTTCGTGCTGATGTTCCTGAGCAGCTTCTTTCTTGCCTGGCGGGTCGGTGCCGATTATCCGCGCAGTGCCTCGGTCGCCTTCACCGCCTCCGGCAACAATTTCGAGCTGGCCATCGCGGTCGCGATCGCCGTGTTCGGCATCGCCTCACCGGTCGCCTTCGCCACCGTCATCGGTCCGTTGGTCGAGGTGCCGGTGCTGATTGGACTGGTGCATGTGAGTCTGTCTTTCTATCGGCGCTTGTACCTGGGGACCGAGCGAGAGCAGGGCGTTGAGTCCGCTGCGACGCCGTCGAGCTGAGCCTCCCGCCAGGCTTATTCCAGCCCCTGGGATTGCTCCAAATAGCGGAAGAAGTCGGAGTCCGCACGCAGCATGAGGGTGCTGTTGGCACCAAGCGCCTGGTAGCTCTCCAGGGTGCGGAAAAAGGAGAAGAACTCGGGGTCGGCATTGAAGGCGACACCATAGATGCGTGTCGCCTCGGCATCCGCATTACCGCGAATCTCTTCGGCCTTGCGCGCCGCGACCGAGCGAATCCGGCGCAGATCCCGCTCCATATTCCCAAGGATCTCCTGGCTGCGGCCGCGCCCCTCTGAGCGGAAGCGCTCGGCGATGGACTGGCGCTCGGCGATCATGCGCTGCTCGACCTGTTGGCGCACCGAGTCGATATAGTTCACGCGCTTGATGCGCACGTCGTCGAGCTCGATACCGAGTGCCGGCATCGAGGCACGGGCGCGGGTCAGGATCTCCTGCTCCAGCAGTTCCCGCCCGAGCTTGGGCTGCATCTCCAGGTTCACATCGCTGCGCTCGGCCAGGGTCGGGTCCTCGAGGTCCTCGACATTGACCTCCCAGTCCTTGGAACGCACGATCTCCTCGAGCTCGGTGGATGACACCATGTCGCGCACCACCGAGTCGATAATGTCATCGAGGCGGGTGCGTGCCCCGGCCTCGTCGCGGACGCTGGTCAGGAACAGCAGCGGGTCGCTGATCCGCCAGCGCGCAGTGGTGTCGACCAGGATGAACTCCCGCCCCAGGGTCGGGATCTGGGTCACGTCGCCGTCCCAGACCAACAGACGCTTGTCGAAGTAACGCACGTTCTGCCAGGGCAGCTTCACCTTTAAGCCGGGCTCTGCGATCACGCCGCCAATGGGTTCGCCGAACTGCACGATGATGGCCTGATCGGCCTCATCAACGGTGTAGAACATGGAGGCACCGGCGCCGAGCAGCACCAGCGCCACAACGGCGATCAGGACCAGTTTCATCGGTCACCTCCTGCGGCTGGCTGGGCTGGACTTTTCGGCTGGGTTGCGCGATCGACATCGAGCAATGGCAATGGGCCCATCTGGTCGTCCTGCACCACCAGCACCTGGCCGATCCGAGGCAACACCTGGTTGAGGGTCTCTAGATAGAGCCTCGAGCGGGTCACGGCGGGCGCCTGCTGATACTCGGCGAGCACCGCCGAGAAGCGCGCACTCTCGCCTTCGGCGCGATTGACCCGCTCGGTCGCATAGCCCTCGGCCTCGGCGACGGTGCGCAGTGCTGCCCCCTCGGCGTTCGGGATCTCCTGATTCACGCGTTTTTGTGCCTCGTTGATCATCCGCTCGCGCTCCTGGCGGGCCTCGTTGACCTCGTTGAAGGCCGGTTGCACCGCGGGCGGCGGTACCACGTCCTGCATCTCGACGGTGTTGATCCGGATGCCGGCATCGTAGGCGTCCATCAGCGTCTGGATCTCTTCCCCGGCCCGTTGTTGGATCTCGACGCGCCCGACCGTCAGCACCTCGGAACCAAGCATATTGCCGACGATGCGCCGCATCACCGACTCCGAGATGTCGCGCAGCGTGCGCGTTGGCTCACGCATCTGATAGAGGAACTTGATCGGGTCGCTGATGCGGTATTGCACCACCCATTCCACGTCGATCATGTTGAGATCCCCGGTCAGCATCAGCGACTCATCCTCGAACTGCTCGGGACTGTAGGTCGTGCGCCCACCGGCTCCGGTGCCAGCGGTCCGGAAGCCGAACTCCTGTTTCAGCACCCGCTCGGTCGCAACGAACTGCACCGTATCGACGCCGAACGGGATCTTGAAGTGCAGCCCCGGATCATTGATGCCGATCACGGCCCCGAAACGCTTGACGACCGCGCGCTCCTCCGGCTGGACCGTGTACCAGGACGACAGCACCCCCCAGAGCAGCGCGATCCCGATGAGGACGGCGATGATCATCATGATCGGCCCCTTGCCCGACCCCTTGCCCAGCCTGCTCTGCAATGAGCTGACCAGTGCCTCGAGGTCGGGCGGACCGGACTGGCCGTTGCCACTGGGCCTGACGGACTGGATCATGAGCGAGTCTCCTCTTGGATGGTTGGGGGGTGCGAATGATCAGGCCCAACTCGTCCATCATAACAGCAGGATCTCGTCGCTCAGTGCGCTGCCAAGGCAATCGATTGCCGGCTATCTCCCTAAGCTCGGTTCCTGTTGTACATTTGGCAGTCCTGGAGTGGACGATTGCACGGCTCCCGATGACTGACCGCAACACCACCTCCAGCATGGGCGGCAAGCTGTCGCTGCTGTACCGCTTCCTGACCCTCTGGATCGTTCTGGCCATGGCGCTGGGTGTTGCGCTCGGCTCGCTGGCTCCGAAGTGTGGTGTCGGCGTTCAACCAGCGCCTGACTGTCGGCGAGCATGGCAACCTGGTGATCGCCATAGCCGCTTCTTTCTCGCCTCCAGAATCGCCGCCGATCATCCACGCGGTGCATCGGCCGTCTCCACCGCCCTGATCACCACTTGGCTGACCTTAGCGGTGCAGGTTTCGCGGGTAGCGGCAGCGGTCGCGGTCCGGGGTAGGCTGCGGCTTAGGGTGTACACTTGGCGCGTGCAAGCAGCCTCAGTCCGGCGCTGTCGCGCCGGTGCACCGCACGCTTGCTCCGCTCAGCCATGCACGAAGAAACCGAAGCCGAAACACGTCGAACACGGGTGGACGTCCAGCTGGCTCGCGCCGGGTGGACTAAGGCTTCGCGGCGCGTCATCGACGAATTCTTCCTGGCCGGCGACATTGCTGTTCGTGCAGAAGGCGATCTGCCTGAGCGCCGCGGTTTCGCCGACTCCGCATTGTTGATCCCCGACGGGCGTCCTGTCGGCGTAGTCGAGGTCAAACGGTTTTCCCGGGACCCGCTGGAAGGGGAGACCCAGGCGTCCGGCTACGCGGATAGGGTGAAGCGACGCTACGGCATCGACCCCTTCATCTTCCTCACGAACGGCGACCAAATCTGGTTTTGGCACCGCAGCCTGTATCCCCCGCGGCAGGTGAGCGGATTCTTCACCCCAGAGGATCTCGAGCGCCTTGCGTTCATCGACCGCTTCAATGAGCCACCGAGCCAAGGGTTGGTCAACAACAGCATCGTCGATCGGGGCTACCAGATCGAGGCGGTAAAAACCGTCGCGGAGCGCATCGAGCTCGGCTACCGCAAGTTTCTGTTGGTGCTGGCGACCGGGACCGGCAAGACACGGGTCGCCATCGCGGCGGTCGACCTGCTGCGCCAACAGAACTGGGTGCAACGCGTCCTGTTCCTCGCCGACCGACGAGAGCTTGTCAAGCAAGCCCGGGGCGCCTTCAAAGAGCACCTCCCTGATGAGCACCGAGCCTGGATCGACTCCGGCGAAATCGACGATGCGGCCAGCATCCATCTGGCCACCTACCCGGGCATGATGGGCCTCTACAAGCGCCTGTCGCCCGGCTACTACGACCTCATCGTCTGCGACGAGAGCCATCGGTCCGTTTATAACCGCTACCGAGGCATTCTGGAGCACTTCGACGCCATCCACCTTGGGCTGACCGCGACACCGGTGGACTTCATCGACCGCAACACCTTCGCGCTGTTCGACTGCGAGTCCGGCCTGCCAACCATTGAATACGGCTACGATGAGGCCGTTCGCGAGCGCTACCTGTTGCCGTACCGCCCGGTCCACGTGGCCCGCACCGGCTTCCAGGTAGACGGCATGGCTCGGGGTGAGCTGCCGGACGAGGTGCGCCAGCAGGTGCAAGCCCAAGGCATCGATCCCGACGAGTTCTCGTTCGACGGCTCGGACCTTGAGAAAACGGTCTCCAACACCGGCACCAACGAGTCCATTGTCCGCGAGTTCATCGAGCACAGCATCAAGGACAAGACGGGCACGATACCCGCCAAGAGCATCATCTTTGCCATCAGTCACCGTCACGCGCTGGCACTCTACAAGGCCTTCAACCGGTTGTATCCCCACCTGCAGCGACGCGGCTGCGCCAGGGTGATCGACAGTCAGATGGAGCGGGCGGACACGCTGCTCGACGACTTCAAGCACAAAGACATGCCGCGCGTCGCGATCTCCGTGGACATGCTCGACACCGGCATCGACGTACCCGCCATCCGCAACCTGGTCTTTGCAAAGCCGGTCTTCAGCAAGGTCAAGTTCTGGCAGATGATCGGCCGCGGCACACGCAAGTGGACCGACCCCGACACGGGCGCGGAGAAGGCCGACTTCCTGATCATCGACCACTGGGACAGCTTTGAGTACTTCCAGATCAACAAGGACGGGCGCGAGCCAGCGGTGAGCGTCCCGCTGCCGACCCGGCTCTTCAGGTTGCGGCTGCAAAAGCTGGAAATCCTGTTGGGGCGTGGGCTCGCGGCCGAAGCCGAGGCGACGCGGGGCAAACTGGTTGAAATGATCCAGGCCATTCCGTTGGACACCATCGAGGTTACGCCCTTCGCGGACGAGATCCGCAAGCTGATCGAGCAGCCCAATGCCTGGTCAGCCGCAGACCAGAACCTGGTACAACAGCTCTCGCAGCAGATCGCACCGCTGCTGCGCTACGCCGATGTCGGGCCTTGGGCCGAGCTGCAATTCGAGAACCTGACCGAGCAGCTGGCCCTCGCACACCTCCGCGCAGATGAGGCGGAGACCGTGAAGCTCCAGGCACGCGTGGTCCAAGACCTTGAGCGGTTGCCTACCGACTTGGCCGAAGTGCGCCAGCACCGCGAGGCGCTGACCTTTGCGTTGACCGGCGGCTTCTGGCAGCACCTCGACTACCCGCGCATCATGGATCTCCAAGAAACCTTCGCGCCCCTGATGCGCCACTGCGCCCGCCGCCAGGCGCGCGGACTGGTCCAGATCAGCACCACCGATAAGGTTCGGCAACGCCGTTGGCTCGTCTACGGACCGGGCGGCGAGGGCACCTTCGCCGAGACCTACCGCCGCCAGGTGGAGGCCCTGGTCAAGCGGCTTGCCGAGCAGAACCCCGCGCTGCGGCGCCTGCGTAGCGGCGACGACGTGGACGACGCGGATCTGGAGGCCATCGCGGCCACCCTGTCTGGTCCGGACCTGTTCATCACCGCGAGCAGACTCCGCGAAGCCTACGAGCAGCCCCAGGCGAGCTTCGCGGATTTCCTGCGCCACATTCTGGGTCAGACCAAGCTACCGGACCGTGAGGCGTTGATCGTTGATGCCTTCGACCGCTGGATTCGGCAGCACCCCGGCCTTGGCGCCACCCAGCTCCTGTTCCTGCGCACGCTGCGCCACGCGCTGATTCAACGTGCCGAGGTGACGACGCTGGAACGGCTGCGCGAGCCGCCCTTCAGCAGCATCGGCGACCCGGAAGCGCTGTTCGAGCCGGACGATCTGACGGAACTGATCGACCTCGTCACCGAGCTGGCCGCCTAGCCAATGGAGGCCGCGCGGGCTAAGCTGCGCCGCCATCGCGAAGACACGCCATGGACATCGCCTGGATCATCGACCGCGTCAGCGCGCAGCGTTATCGCTGGTCCCGACATGCAGACCGCGAGCGCCAAAACGATGCTCTTACCCTGGCGGAGGTTGAGCAGGCGCTGCTCGCCGGCCGCATTCTGGAAGACTATCCGGACACCGGCCGCGGCGAGAGCTGCCTGGTTGCGGGCTTTGCGGACAGCAGCAAGCCCATCCACGCGGTCTGCGGCCGTCAAGGCGATTGGCTGGTGATCGTCACCGTGTACATTCCGACACCGCCCAAGTTCATCACCCCCTTCGAGCGAGGCAATCAACCGTGAGCGAGCAGTGCAGCTTCTGCGGCCACGCGCACCTGGTGGCGACCACCACCCGCTATTTCCATCAGCAGGGCGACGACATCCTCATCGTGGACGACGTGCCCTGCCTGCGCTGCGCGCATTGCGGCGAGGAGTACTACGACATCACGACGCTGAAGAAGATCGAGGCCGACCACGCGGCGCTGTCCGCCGGCCACAAGCGGCCCGCGCGCACCGTCCAGGTGGCCGTCGAGCCCTTCGCGGCCCTCTGATCCCATGCTCTCCCCGCAACTCAGAAAGCGCATCCATGGCCTGTGGTCCAGGTTCTGGAGCGCCGGCATCTCCAACCCTCTCATCGCGATCGAGCAGATCACCTACCTGCTGTTTATCCGCGAGCTGGAAGCCCTAGACGGACGTCGCACCAAGAGCGGCAAGCCTTCGATCTACGCAAGCGGGCCGGATAGGGCGAAGGCCGCAAAGGGCGAGTACGAGCACTGTCGCTGGACCTACATCAGCGAGCGACCGAGCTTCGCACTGCTGAATGACACGGTCTTTCCCTGGCTGCGCTGGCTGGAGACGGGCCTCGCCCAAGGCAACGGCGACAGTGCGAAGCTCCAGGACACCGCCGGGCGCTTGAAGGACGCCTATTTCATCCTGGACCCGAACAAGACCGACATCCTCACGCGCTCCGTCAAAGATATCGACGAGCTGTTTCGCCAGCTCGACACCCGCAGCGCCAATCGCGACATCATGGGCGACATCTTCGAGCACCTGCTTGAAGAGGTGAAGGAGTCCGGCAAGAACGGCCAGTTCCGCACCCCGCGCCAGGTCATCCGCTTCATGGTGGAGCTGCTGGACCCGCCCCTCGGCGCGCGCATCATCGACCCGGCCTGCGGCTCGGCGGGCTTCCTGATCAACACCTTGCAACACTGGGAGGCGCGCCACACCGAAGCCGACACACTGCGGCTCGAATGGGACGGCGCCAGCCGGAACCGGCTGCCGGTCGCCAGCCCGACTTCGGCGCCAGCCTGAGCGGGCTCGACAACGACCGCACCATGGTCCGCATCGCCTGGATGAACCTGCTGCTGCACGGCATCGAGGCGCCCGACGTCGAACAGCTCGACAGCCTGAGCAAGCGTATGCCGGACGCCGAGAGCGAGGGCTACGACCATGTCCTCGCCAACCCGCCCTTCACCGGCAGCGTCGACGAGGACGACCTGAGCGAGAACCGCAACCGGGTCCCATTCGACGGCAAGAAGCCGCGAACGACCAAGAGCGAGCTGCTCTATGTCTGGCTGATCCTGGACCTGCTGCGCAAGGGCGGTCGCGCCGCCGTCATCGTACCGGACGGCGTGCTGTTCGGCCCAAGCAAGGCGCACAAGGCGCTGCGCCGGCAATTGTTGTTCCTGAACACGCTGGAGGCGGTGGTCTCTCTGCCCCCGAACGTGTTTCAGCCCTATTCGGGCGTCAAGACCTCGATCCTGGTGTTCCAGCGTGCCCAAGACGCCGAGGCGACCCTGCTCAAGGGCGGCGAGCCCCGCACCCGCGAGGTCTGGTTCTACGAGGTCTCGGACGAGGCCTACAGCCTGGACCAAAAGCGCAATCCGCGCTTCGGGCAGGACAACGACCTGTTCGATGCGCTGGAGAAGTATCGCGCGTGGCGGGCGGCGACGGCGCTGGAGACCGGCGACGAGCCGGACGCGGTCCTGGACGAGCTGGCCCGCGCACCCGGCTGGGCGCAACTGGTCAGTGAGCTGCGCGACGCGGCCGATGGAGACACCCCCGAGCTGTTGTCGCGACGCCTGCGGGACCTGGCGACCGACAAGACGTACTGGCAGCCCGAGTATTGGCAGGAGCGCTGGCGCGTCGTCGACGATGCCTTCCTGCGGATCTTTCCGCAGATGGAGCGCGACAAGGGCAAGATCTATCCCATTCACGAGCTTTGGCCGAACCTGCCCCGCGAGCCCCGCGACGCCGAGCGGGCCGTGATCGACGCGCAGACACCCCTGATCGCCGAACTGTTCGAGCATTACTGCCGCGACAGCCTGCAACTGGCGTATACGCAGGCCAGCTCGGCGATGAAGCGGACCCTGCGCGACGAGCGCGACAAGCGCCTGGAACGGCTCCAGCGCGCCGCCCGCGACCTGGCGAACGCCGCCAACAAGCTGATCCGAGAGGAGGCATTGCTCGACCGCGAGTTCGACCAGTTCGGCTACCAGGCGCTGAAACCCCTGCTGGACCGGGCGCGCGACGAGACGCCGGGGCGTCTGGTGGACGAGATCGTGCTTGGGGCGGGCGACGAGGCGGAGACCGAGCCCGAGCAGATGACGGATCAGGCGCAGGCAGACGAGCACGCGCTGTCGCAGGCACGGACCATCATCGGCGCCTTCGCGAAGCTCGACGGCTACAACGTCTGGCGCCGCGGTCGCGACGTCCGCCGCCTTGCCGGCAAGCAGGGCATCGACGCCAAAGGCGAGCCGGCGCGCACCCCGACGCTCCAGAGCTGGGTCGTGCCCGTGCGCGTCTGGGCCAAGCTCGATAGCTGGGGGACGGACCCTGAGACGGAGCAAGAGATTCAACGACCGACCCATGGACCGGACGGCCTCATCGACCCGGAATACCTTGCATGGCTCAGGGACAAGGCCGAAGCCTTCGACCATGACGGCGCCGTTGCCAAGGACCACCTGCACCGTCTCGATCTCGAGTGCCTGGAGGCCCTCGACTGCAACCTCTCCGCCGGCCG
>JAAAOQ010000219.1 GCA_009908845.1 Gammaproteobacteria bacterium | reverse complement strand
CAGCGGCATCACCTTTCTGTCCTTTTCGTCCAGTAGGCTAGCCAGGTCGAAGCTCACATAGTTGAGGCTGGTATACAGGCGGACGTAGAACCGCAGCCGCCTGAGATCCGACAAGGCTGTCCAGGTGGTGTATTCCGCGGTGTAAAAGGGGTGATCGGTGACACCGGGGTCCACTTCACTCTTCACTCGGTCCCTGCGATGGCAGCGGATATGCTGGCTCTGATCGATCAGCCCAATGCCGACGCGGTCCATCTCGTCGGTCATGATTATGGTGCCATGCTTGCCTGGGAAATGGTCTTGGCGGCGCCTGAACGTTTCGCGAGCTTCAGCGCCCTCTCGGTTGGCCATCCGGCGCCGCTGACGGAAATTAGCATCGAAAATCTTCGCTATCACTGGTATTTGGCGCTGGCGAATACGAGCATCGGAGCCGACCTTTATCTTGCGAGCAAGGGCTGCCTGATGCGCGAGCTTCTCCGCTCCCATCCGGAGGGCGCGATGATCACGCATCACGCAAGGCTGCCTCGACGACCCCGAGCGGCTCCACAACATGCGACGGATCGAGCTGAGCATGCCGGTTGCGGACCTTTTGCTCGACAGACTGAGTCACCAGCACCCACATGCCCCGAAGTGCCGGGTGCCAACGCTTGGGCTTTGGGGGGAGGGAGATGACCTGGTGCCGGAGCGCCAGATGATCGAGACCGGACGATACGTGGCAGCAGATTGGCGTTACTCGCTCATCGCCGGCGGTGGACACTGGATGATGCTTCGCGATCCAGGCACCGTGACTCAGATATTGCTGGATTGGATACAGGCGCGCTGAGGCTGTTGGTGATGTGCCGCCGGTACCTCGGAGCACGTTAGGGATCGCCCGTAGCTCGACATCAAGGCTGCGCGCATGCTATGAGCCGCACGGTCAGCAAGCGCTCATCACGCCAAGCCTTATGTCCCAGCAAAAGCTCCCGATTGGCATCCAGACCTTCCGCAAGATTCGCGAAGGCGGCTTTACCTATGTCGACAAGACCGTCGAGGCCGACAGGCTGGCAAAACAAGCTGGGGTCTACTTGCTCTCGCGCCCGCGGCGCTTCGGCAAGAGCCTGTTCGTCGACACCCTACAAGTTCAGTCGAGTCAGCCTGTTCTCGGGGCTCAATCAGCTCAACGACATCACCTTACACCCGCAGTACGCGACCGTTTGCGGCTACACCCAGCGCGATCTCGAGACCACCTTCGCCGCGCACCTCGCCGACGTCGACTGGGACCAACTGCGCCAGTGGTACAACGGCTACGGTTTTCTCGGTGAGCCGGTCTACAACCCCTATGACATCCTGCTATTCATCAGCGACGGCCACAGCTACCGCAACTACTGGTTCGAGACCGGCAGCCCGAGCTTCCTGATCAAGCTGTTCCAGCAGCGCCGTTATTTCCTGCCCGATCTCGAGCGGCTCGAGGTCAGTGAGGAGATCCTCGACGCCTTCGACGTCGAGCGCATCAATCCGGTGACTCTATTGTTCCAGGCCGGCTATCTGACCGTGGCCGGGACGACGCAGCAATGGGGCGAGCTGACCTTCCAGCTGCGCGTGCCGAATAACGAGGTACGCCGCGCGCTGAACAACCAATTCATCGATGCCTATGCCGGCATTAGCGACACGCGCCTGAGCTATAAGCGCGGCCTTGGCGAAGCCTTGTTGCAAGCCGATCTCCCCGCGCTGATCGCCACCATCAAGCGCCTGTTCGCCGGCATCCCCTGGCGCAACTTTACCGGCAACGACCTGCCAGAGGCCGAGGGCTACTACGCCAGCGTGCTCTATGCCTTCTTCGCCAGCCTGGATGCCGAGATCATCCCCGAGGACCTGACCAATCACGGCCAGGTCGATCTGACCATCAAGCTTGGCGGCTACATCTACGTCATCGAGATCAAGCTGGTGCGGGAGGGGCGACGCCGCGATGATCTGGAGGCAGAGCCGCACGGCAGCGCCCCAGCCGCGGTGTCAGCCCCAACAAGCACATCGGCCGCGGATGTGCCAGCCACGCCCGGCACGGCTGGCGGTACGCATCCAGCCGCTGACACTTCTCCAGCAATGCCCCCTGATAATCCGGCCTTGGCCCAGATCCAGGCGCGCGGCTACAGCGAGAAATATCGCGCTGCGCCGGGCAAGGGGCTCTTCGAGGTCGGCCTCGTGTTCAGCAACACCGCGCGCAATCTGATTCAGGCCGATTGGAGGCGATTGCACTAAGTCTGCCGAGAGGACGCTGCTGACCTGCGAAGCGCTTCAGCAAGTGCCACCGACGAGCAACGACGGCGTGCGGCGCGGGACGATCGGGGTCGACCGCAGATCGACAGCAAGGCTGGGCGCATGCTATGACCTGTGCAGTGAGCAAAAGATCATCATGCCAACCCCCATGTCCTGCCAACGCCTGCCCATCGGCATCCAGACCTTCCGCAAGATTCGCGAAGGCGGCTTTACCTATGTCGACAAGACCATCGAGGCCGAGAGGCTGGCAAAACAAGCTGGGGCCTATTTCCTCTCGCGCCCGCGGCGCTTCGGCAAGAGCCTGTTCGTCGACACCCTGAAGGAATTGTTCGAGGGCAACGAGGCGCTCTTTCGCGGGCTGCACATCCATCCTCACTGGGACTGGAATCAGCATCATCCGGTGATCCTGCTCGACTTCGCCGCCGGGGTGGTGCAGAGCCGCGCCGAGCTGGACCGGCGCATCCGTCTGCTCATCGACAGCAACGGCCAACGACTCGGGATCGAGTGCGACTGGCAGGATCGGGACATCCCCGGTTGCTTCGGTGAGCTGATCCAGCGCGCGCACGAACAGCACGGCCAACGCGCCGTGGTGCTGATCGACGAATATGACAAACCGATCCTCGACAACATCGAGCATCCGGAGCGCGCCGCCGAACTGCGCGAGGGGCTGAAGAACCTCTACTCGGTCCTCAAGGCGCAGGATGCGCACCTGCGCTTCGTGTTCCTGACCGGAGTGAGCAAATTCAGCCGCGTGAGCCTGTTCTCGGGGCTCAATCAACTGCGCGACATCACGCTCAGCGCCCCCTTTGCGACCATCTGCGGCTACACCCAG
>JAAAOQ010000261.1 GCA_009908845.1 Gammaproteobacteria bacterium | reverse complement strand
CGCCACCAGCAGCTCAGGGTCGCTGGCGAATAGGCGCTATCGCCCAGGACTTTCTGCGTTGGCATCTGCCAGCGGAATTGCTTGAGTGTGTCGACCTCGACAGCTTGGAGATCAGCAAAGACAGCGACGTCTCCAAGGCGTTGCGGGCCTCGTATTCGGATCTTGTCTACCCGTTGCGCCCGCGCGTGTCAGGGCAGGGTGGTTTCGGGCAGGGCGCATCAGAGGCGGACGGACCCGCGCAGGATGCTCAGGCCCGGAAGGCTCAAGCTCAGGATGCGTTAGCCCAGCACACTCAGGCCCTGGATGCTCAAGCCCAGCACACGCACGCTCGAGCGACTCAGGCTCAGGGTAGCCGAGCACAAGCCGACCAAGACTCGGGTGGCTCAGAGCAGCCCGCCACGTCTGCTGAGCCGGTATCGGCATCCACATCCACATCGATCTCCGCGCCCGATCTCGCGCTCTGTGTCTATATGCTCTTCGAGCACAAAAGCACGCCCGAGTATTGGGTCGCGCTGCAACTGTTGCGCTACATCGCCTTACAAGGCGAGGCCTACCGCAAACAATACCCAGACGCCAAGCATCTGCCACCGGTCTATCCCCTGGTGCTCTACCACGGCCAGAAAACCTGGCACGCACCGAGCGACTTTCATTCCCTAGTCCGACCACTGCCAGCGGCGCTGCAACCCTATGTGCCACAATTCCGCTACAGCTTGCACGATCTCTCAGCGCGCACCAACGCCGAGATCAAGGGCGATGTACTCACCCGTCTGGTGCAGCTGGCGATGCGCTGGATCTTCAGCAACGAACCGCTTGAGCACCTCGAACGGCTGATCGCCCTGATCGACCAGATCGCCGATCGCGATACCGCGCTGGAGATTCTGGAATCGCTGCTGCGATATTATGTCCAAGGCACGCAACGGGTGGCAGAAGATGACGCCCGCCAGTTGTTGGAGCAGACTTCACCCGGAGATCCGATCATGCAGACCTTTATCGATCGCTATATTGAGCAGGGCCGTGAGCAGGGTATCGAACTCGGTATCGAGCAGGGTATCGAGCAAGGCATCGAGCAGGGCAAGCGTCAAGGCGAAGCCGAGTTCCTGCTGCGCCTGATCGAGCGCAAATTCGGCCCGGCCGATGTGAAGCTGCGCCAACAGATCCAAGAGGCCGATGCCGAGCAGCTGCTGGAATGGTCCGAGCGCATCCTCACGGCGGAGACGCCGGAGGCGGTGTTTCATTGAGTGCCGAGTGGTCAGCCGACCTGGCTGCTGGCGTCACGCTGGGCAGCCGCCTGGTCTTCAGGTCATCCTCTGCAGCGCCACTTCCTCTCTCACCATACTCCCTCAGCCTTCTTACTCACCACGGCGGCGGACTCGGTCGTCGCGGTCACCGAGGAGCGTGAACCCAGGTTGGCGCATGGCCGTTTGGGCCTGCAACGGCTCAACCCCGGCCGCTTTCAGCCGTTGGTCGACCGGGTGAGCCTGGGGGCGGCTAGGCGCTCAGTGCTCGGCATCGGCGCGCAGGGCCTGGACGCGCTCCTCACTCAACCCAGTGGCTTGGGCGATCTGCGCGTTGTCGAGCAGGCCGAGCCGCAGGAGATTGCGGGCGGTGTCCTCGCGGCCGCGCTGCTCGCCGCGCTGCTCGCCGCGCTTCTCGCCACGCTTCTCGCCACGCTGCTCGCCGCGCTTCTCGCCACGCTCCTCGGCATCCTTGAGCAAGGTGGCCTCATCATGCAGCGCGCGCTCGCGCGCCAGCGCCCGATAGCGAGCCTCGTCATCGGCGCTGAGCGCTTGCAGCTGCGCCATGGCGCGCTGCACCGGGGGATGGGTGATGTTGGCCATCAGTGCGGTCTCCTGCCAGTGTTCGAAGAAGGTGATCCAGT
Source organism: Gammaproteobacteria bacterium (assembly GCA_009908845.1). GTDB lineage: Bacteria > Pseudomonadota > Gammaproteobacteria > Chromatiales > Chromatiaceae > Lamprobacter. Next base: position 1,216 of record JAAAOQ010000261.1, on the reverse strand, counting down.
CCCTGAGCGGACCGGTGTCCAAGCCGAGCCGGTCGGCCTTTTTCAATTCGATCAGGTTCAGCTGCAGGACGTTCCCAAGCGTCACCTGCGGCTGGGTCGCATCGCGCAGCTCGAAGCGCCAGCAGGCCTGCTGGCGTTCGGGCTCGCTGGCGTCGAAGAGGTCGAAGTCGAGCAAGTGAATGCCGACGACGGCCTTGAGCGTGCTGTAGTCCTCGCCGGCGCCCAACTGCTGGCTGAGCAGACGCGCCAGGTAGAAGGCGCTACGCTGGCCCCAGGCGGGATAACGGCGCACCTGCATCTCGATGTTGTAGTGATGGCCGCCGGCATCGCGGGCGAGCACATCGAGGACGATGGCCTTGGCCTGCAGATCCGCGTCGCTGATGCTGGGGTTGATGACGTCAACGGCGGTGATGTCGGGTAGATCCGGGCGCAGGTCATTGATCAGCGCCACCAGCAGCTCAGGGTCGCTGGCGAATAGGCGCTATCGCCCAGGACTTTCTGCGTTGGCATCTGCCAGCGGAATTGCTTGAGTTTGTCGATCTCGACAGCCTGGAGATCAGCAAGGATAGCGACGTCTCTAAAGAGCTGAGAGCCTCGTATTCGGATCTTGTCTACCGACTGCGCCCGCGAGTGTCAGGGCAGGGCGGTTTCAGGCAGGGCGCGTCGGAGGCGGGCGAACCCGTGCAGGATGCTCAGGCCCGGAAGGCTCAAGCTCAGGATGCGTTAGCCCAGCACGCTCAGGCCCTGGATGGTCAAGCCCAGCACACGCACGCTCGAGCGACTCAGGCTCAGGGTAGCCGAGCGCAAGCCGACCAACACTCGGGTGGCACAGATCAGCCCGCCACGTCTGCTGAGCCTGCATCGGCATCCACATCTACCTCCGCGCCCGATCTCGCGCTCTGCGTCAACATGCTCTTCGAGCACAAAAGCACGCCCGAGTAATGGGTCGCGCTGCAACTACTGCGCTACATTGCCCTACAAGGCGAGGCCTACCGCAAACAGCATCCAGACGCCAAGCATCTGCCACCGGTCTACCCCATGGTGCTCTACCACGGCCACAAAACCTGGCACGCACCGAGCAACTTTCACGTCTTGGTTCGGCCGCTGGTAGTGCCCTAGTCTATAGGACTTCAGAGGGTTTCAGCATTCTTGATTCACTGGCAGTGAGGCATTGTAATGGTGAACAAAATACCAGATTGCACCAATATGGTTGTCA
>JAAAOQ010000059.1 GCA_009908845.1 Gammaproteobacteria bacterium | reverse complement strand
GATCCGGCCCCCTTTCCCGACCAGCAGACCGACTGGCAGCGCGGCGGGCACCCCGACTGGCAGCGCATCGCCTGCGGGCTCGCCGCATGTCACGCCTTCTTCATCATTACCGGCGGTCCCGGAACCGGCAAGACCACCACCGTCGTACGTCTGTTGGCGGTATTGCAGGGGCTCGCCGCGCATGCAGGAACCAACGTTCCCCGTATCGAGCTGGCCGCGCCCACCGGCAAGGCCGCTGCCCGGCTGACCGAATCCATCCGCAGCGAAGCCCAGAAACTACCCGATGCGGACCGGACGAGCGGGGGCATACCGACCCAGGTCAAGACGCTGCACCGGCTGCTCGGGAGCGTGCCGGACAGCCGGCACTTCCGCCACCATAGCGCCAACCCACTGCCGGCCGATGTGGTCGTGGTCGACGAGGCGTCGATGGTCGATGTCGAGCTGATGGCGCAGCTGATGGACGCGCTGCGCTCGGACGCCCGGCTGGTGCTGATCGGCGACAAGGATCAGCTGAGCTCGGTCGAGGCCGGCGCCGTGCTCGGCGATCTGTGCCAGCGCGCCGAGCGGGCGCATTACCGGCCGGAGACCGCCGAGTGGGTGCACAAGGTCACCGGCCACCCGATCCCGCCGGCGCTGATCGACGGCAACGGCGGGCGCCTCGACCAGGCCATCGCGATGCTGCGCAAGAGCTTCCGCTTCAGCGAGGCCGGCGGCATCGGCGCCCTGGCCAAGGCGGTCAATACCGCTACCGAACCCGAGCCCGAGCCCGCTCAGCGCCTGCACACCGTCCTGCGCCTCTTCGATGCCAAGCAGGACCCAGAGCTAGGGGTCATCCTGAGGACACCGCTCGCCGATACGAACGACCCGGCATTCGACGAGCTGATCCGGGCAGCCTATGAATCCGAAAGGAGCTACCTCAGGACGATCCGGGATCAGGCGCCCGGGCACGATGCCGATCAGCGCGCGATCGACTACTGGGCCGAAGCGGTCCTCGCAGCGCAGAAGCGCTTCCAGCTCCTCACACCGCTGCGCCAGGGACCCTGGGGCGTCGAGGGCCTGAACCAGCTCGTCATCGAGCTCCTCCGGGCGCATGCGCTGCTGCCCGATTCCGGCGGCGCCCAGGCCACTGCCGGCACACCAATGGGCGCGTCCCCACGGCAGTGGTTCGCCGGACGGCCGGTACTGATCACCCAGAACGACTACGGCCTCAACCTGATGAACGGGGATATCGGCGTCACGCTGAGCGTGCCCGACGGGCCCTCGACCGCGAGCGGCCGCCGCCTGCGGGTCGCCTTCCCGAGCCCCGACGGCGGCGTGCGCTGGGTCCTGCCGAGCCGCTTGCAGCAGGTCGAGACCGTCTTCGCGATGACAGTGCACAAGTCGCAGGGCTCGGAGTTCACACACACGGCACTGGTGCTGCCGGACACGTCCAATCCGGTCCTCACGCGCGAGCTGGTCTACACCGCCATCACCCGGGCGCGGGAGCGCTTTACCCTGCTCGACAGCAACGAGGCCGTCCTCGGTGATGCGCTGATGCAGCAGGTGCATCGGGTCAGCGGGTTACGCGATGGGATTCACGAATGAGTAACTGTCGAAGCCTAATGACGGCCTTGATCATCCCCTGGTCCACCTGCTGCGGCTAACCCAAGAGCAGAAGCTCAAGAGTCTGATTTTGCTGACTTAAATAGGCCATTGTTGACTGCTGCGCTAGGTATTTGACCAGGCGATGATCAAGGCCCTAATGACCAACCGCGAAGTTCGTAACCTGTACGATAGCGATTTCATCTGGTCGCCGGACACAAGGCGCCACAGGGTTCAGGGCCTGCGCATCGATCTCGTCCGGCGTTCAGCATGATTGCCTAGATCAGGGCGGCCATGCTGCTATCCTTTGCGCTCTGGGCCGGTGTCGATGCCGGAACCGACAGGGATCGGAACGACTGCTGATGCCCGAGCCATTGCCGGTCGTCCCCTTGATCAACCTCATCAACCTCGCCGGCGCCGTCATCTATTGAACGCCGATTTTCCGAAGCCATTCCCAGCTCACAATGACTCTCAAGGTCCGTTACGCGCTCGCTGGCATGCTCGCCCTGGCCTTGGTGCTGGCATTGGTCACCGTCGGCTACCTGCAGCGTGACACAGGCAATCGGCTTAAGGTGATCGCGACCGCTTACACCTCGCATCCAGCCGAGACCAGCGGCGATCCCTACCTCGCGGCCTGGAACAACCGATTGACCCCAGGCGAGAAGTCCATCGCTGTCTCGCGCGACCTGATCGGGCTCGGGCTCACGAACGGGACCGAGGTCAAGATCGAGGGCCTGCCTGGGACCTACACCGTTCGCGACAAGATGAATAAGCGCTGGAGACGCCGGATCGATATCTATATGGGGAACGATCGGGAGCGTGCGCTCGAATGGGGTAAACAGAAGGTGGCGCTGAGCTGGCCAGAGTAGGCATGCCAGCCCCCCGTTCACCTGAGCGCGGTCCTCTGGATGAGGGATAGCGGAACCCTATCTTTCGAATCCGGCCCTGCCCAGTCGAGTCCAAAATCCGAGTCTTAACTCGCGTCAATGCACGGGGGTGCGGATAAAGTTCCGCAACAGGTCGTGCCCATGCTGGGTCAGGATCGACTCCGGATGGAACTGCACGCCCTGGATCGGCAGTTCTCGGTGGCGTATGCCCATGATCTCGTCGCGCTCGCCGTCTGCGGTCTCGGTCCAGGCGGTCACCTCGAGCTCATCCGGCAATGACGCCTCCTCGACGACGAGCGAGTGATAGCGGGTCGCCTCGAACGGTTGGTCTAGACCGGCAAAGACCCCGGCCGCACTGTGATGGATCGGCGAGGTCTTGCCGTGCATCACCGCATGCGCCTTGACGACCTGACCGCCAAAGGCTTGGCCGATGGACTGGTGCCCGAGGCAGACACCCAGTAGCGGTATCCGGCCCGCCGCGGCGCGAATCAGCTCGACCGAGATCCCTGCTTCGCTCGGCGTGCAGGGACCGGGAGAGACGACGATCCGCTCCGGCCGCAGGGCTAGCGCCTCAGCGACCGAAAGCTCGTCGTTGCGCACCACACGCACCGCCTCCCCGAGCTCGCCCAAATACTGGACCAGGTTGTAGGTGAAGGAGTCGTAGTTGTCGATCATCAACAGCATGTCATGCTCAACCTTATGAATCGCGTCAGAAATACCCAGTCCCTTTTGCTGCCACCTGGCTCGCAGCGCTGTAGGAGCCCCTTGCGGGCGACCACGCCGTGCTCGCGACTGCGGAGATCGCCCGCAAGCGGGCTCCTACCTCACGACCATCGCGGGCAGCGACAATCGGCCTCGGGATTTCCGCTGTCTTGCACTAGGGTCTAGGAGGCTGCTTCTTGTCGTTTTCACTGGCTTGGTGCCCCCAACGGTACCCCGGCATCATGCGTTGCTTGGGCAGTGCACGGGACTCCGGCTCACGGGTTCCCCGCCCGGCTCACCGTCAACGGTGTAGTCTACCAGCAGTCCAGAACCCGCCCGTCACAGGCCGAGTTCCCAGCGTCAACGTCGATCTGGTGCTGCGATGATCTAGCCGCCTTCGACGCCGTCGAGACGATGGCCCTGACCACGCGCCTGCCCGAGTACCAACGCGCCGTCGCCAGCGGCGCCTGGCAGCAGCATGATCGCTTCTGCCTGATGCACTATCCCATTCGCGAACTGGCCGGCCGGACCCTCGGCATCCTCGGCTATGGCGAGTTGGGTCAGGCCGTTGCCCGGGTCACCGAGGCCTTCGGCATGCAGGCGCTCGTCGCCCAGCGCCCTGGAGGCGCGGCGCGCGCGGGGCGGGTCGCGCTCGATCAGCTGCTGCCACAGATCGATGTGCTGAGCCTGCACTGCCCGCTCACGGACAGCACGCGCGGCCTGATCGGTGCACGCGAGCTGGGGCTGATGCGCGGCGACGCGGTGCTGATCAATACCGCCCGCGGCGGCATCGTCGACGAATCCGCGCTGGCCGAGGCGCTGCGCCTTGGCGCCATCGGTGGCGCCGGCATCGATGTGCTGAGCACCGAGCCGCCGCGTGGCGGGAATCCGCTGCTAGAACCGGACATCCCCAACCTGATCGTCACGCCGCATGTCGCTTGGGCCAGCCGCGAGGCACGGCAGCGCGTGATCGAGGAGATCGCGGCCTTTTCGGCGGGGATTGCGCGCAATCGGGTCGAGGGCCACGGAACAGCGGGATCCCCTGCTCTTTGAGTCCGCGTGCAGCACTGAAGAGCGATTGGGGTGATGCTCAGTGCGGGTTCGTTCAAACCTGCGTGCAGATGAGACGTTCTGCCAGTCCAGCGTTGCCGGTATCGACGCCTTCAGCCGACCAGCACCGTCAGCTCCAGCAGCGGCGCCTCGAACAGCGTCTGGGCCAGCGGCAGGCATCCAGGATGTGGGGGGGCGACATCGATCCTGGGACGGACGCTCATCCCGGGCTCGCTGGCATCCGCGGTTGGACCGAGCGCCACCATGAATGGGCCACGCGGCGCCGCATCAGGCCGGCACAAGGAGGCTCGGGGCCCGAAACAACGTGTTACAGGCTGTTGGCGGGTGCCGATATCAATAGCGAATGACAAAACCATGCCAAGGCAAGGAAACAGTAATCTATTCCCGGTCCCTGTGGATAACCTTGTGAGAAACTCGTTGGACCGCACCGCCGCCGTCTTTGATCAAGCGCGATCCGTCACATTGTCGAACACTTGGCCAATCTGATCTCGTCAATCAAAACAACAGCTTAGCGGTGCACGGCGATGCTCTCTGAGCGTCGCCGAGGCGTCGGTAACGCCGGCGCGAAAAGGCCGCGGTTGCTGTTGATAACTCTGTTGATCAAGCCGGTACCATGCGTGGCGCGAGCCACGGCAAGACCTGGCGTTCACCGTCAGGCCGGGCTGGGTCCCGGGCGACGGCGGCACCGCGGCCGTGGCGATCATCCTCACCACGCTACTGCCCGGCACCGCGCTGTCGCTGGCCTGGCCGGCCGAATACCTGATCCTCGGCGGCTGGGTCGCGCTCGGCGCTCTGGTCTACCGCTTGGCGCCTAGCGCGGTGCCGGAGGCCCGGGTCGGCGAGGTGCTGTTCGGCCGGCGCTGACCAAGGCGCTCGGCGCGCGGGCAACGCGGGTACGCAGCGCCGGCCCGGGAGCGCGGCCGTCGATGAGGCCGCTCAGGACCCGGCGCGGCGGCCGGCCTCCGGCTCGTCGACCGCGGCGCTGGCGCCGGCCACACAGGGATGGCGCTCGATGCCGACCTCGGCCATGGCCACGGCGCGGAAGATCGCCCGCGCCTTGTTCATGGTCTCCTTCCATTCCAGGTCGGGCTCGGAGTCGGCAACGACGCCGGCGCCGGCCTGGATGTGCAGCTGCTGCTCCTTGATCACCGCGGTGCGGATCGCGATCGCGGTGTCCATATTGCCGTTGAAGGCCAGGTAGCCGACGGCGCCGGAGTAGATGCCGCGCTTGATCGGCTCGAGCTCGTCGATGATCTCCATCGCCCGGATCTTGGGCGCACCGGAGACGGTGCCGGCCGGGAAGGTCGCACGCAGGACGTCGAGCGCGCTCATGCCCGCCTTGAGCTGACCGACGACGTTGCTGACGATGTGCATCACGTGCGAGTAGCGCTCGACGATCATGCGGTCGGTAAGCTGGACGCTGCCGGTCTGGGCGACGCGCCCGCAATCGTTGCGCCCGAGGTCGATCAGCATCAGATGCTCGGCCAGCTCCTTCGGATCGGCGAGCAGCTCGGCCTCGAGCGCCTGGTCCTCGCTTTCGGTATAACCGCGGCGGCGGGTGCCGGCGATCGGGCGCACCGTGACCACGCCGTCCTCGAGCCGGGTCAGGATCTCGGGCGAGGAGCCGACGATCTGGAAGTCACCCAGATTGAGGAAGTACATATAGGGCGACGGGTTCAGGCCGCGCAGCGCGCGGTACAGATCCAGCGGACGCGCCTGGTACGGGATCGACAGCCGCTGCGAGAGGACGACCTGCATGCAGTCGCCGGCGAGGATGTAATCCTTGATGCGCTCGACCGCCTGCTTGTAGCCGACCTCGGTGAAGCCGGAGACGAAATCAGCTTCGTCGATCGTCCGGCCGCCAGCGGTCGGATCACGCGGGGCACCGCGTTGCATGCGCGCGACCAGCGCATCGATGCGGCGCTGGCCGTCGGCCGGCGTATCGCCCGCCCCGGGATCGAGATGGACGATGATGTAGATGCGGCCGCGCAGGTTGTCGAAGACGACGACCTCTTCGGAGACCATCAGCAGGATGTCTGGCGTGCCCATGGTGTCCGGGTTCGGACAGGTGGCGAGGCGCGGCTCGATGTAACGCACCGTGTCGTAACCGAAGTAGCCGACCAGGCCGCCGGCGAAGCGCGGCATGTCCGGGTGCTCGGCGACCTGGAAGCGCTGCTGGAAGGCCTCGATCCAGGCCAGCGGGTCGGCGGCCTCGGCCTCCTCGATCACGACCCCGTCGCGCTCGACGCGGATCTGATTGCCGTAGACCTTGAGCACGGTCCGGCTCGGCAGGCCGATGATCGAGTAGCGGCCCCATTTCTCGCCACCCTGGACCGATTCGAACAGGTAGGTGTAGGGCGCGTCGGCGAGCTTCAGATAGCAGCTGAGCGGGGTGTCGAGGTCGGCCAGGACCTCGCAGACGAACGGGATGCGGTTGTGGCCGCGCTCAGCCAGGGCTTGGAAGGTCTCGGGGGTCATCGGGCGGACTCCAGACGATGATGCGGTCACCAGAACAGGATGCGGGCGCGGGCGTCGGGCAACGCCATCGTCCCCGTTCGAGGTTGGAGTACCGTCCGGGGCCCAGTCGGCCTCGGCCCAATCCCGCCAGCATCCAGGGCCGGTTGCCACCAGCGGAAGGCAGCGGGCACCGGATCATCATGCCACCCGCGCGGCTCCATCCGCGAGCAGCTGACCGAGATCGGCGAACGAGTCGATCACGGCGTCGGGCTTCGCGCTGCGGATATCTTGGCCGTGGTTGTAGCCGTAGCTAACGCAGATCACTGCAAAGCCAGCCGCCCGCGCTGCCTTCACATCGCTCACCGAGTCACCCAGCATCAGCGCATCGGCAGGGGCGACAGCGAAGTGGTCAGCGGCATGCAGCAGCGGCACCGGGCTCGGTTTCTTCTCGGGCAGGGTATCGCCGCTGATCACGATCTCGAAGGCGTCTCGGATACCGAGCGATTCGAGCAGCGGCTCGGTGAAGCGAGCGGCCTTGTTGGTGACACAACCGAGCGCATAGCCGCTGGCACGCAGCAGATCCAATCCCTCGTCGACCCCCGGATACAGCACCGAGCGCGCCGCCGTGTTGTCGCTATAGAGCTGGAGGAAGATCGGCAGCGCCCGCGCATAGTCGGCTGGGTCAGCCTCACCGTCGAGGCTGCCGGTCAGGGCACGGCTGACCAGGCGCTCGACGCCGTTGCCGACCCATTCGCGCACTGCCGCCTCACCGCGTGCCGGCCGGCCGAGACGGGCCATCATCGCATCCACGCAAAAGGTCAGGTCCGGGACGCTGTCGACGAGTGTGCCGTCGAGGTCGATCAGGATCATCCCTGGGGTGATTGGGAACTGCATTGAACCAACGACTGCCAGGCTGAAGTGGAAAGGTCTGCCACTGAACGGCCTGTCCAGCGGCCCAATCGCTCGGCGGGAGCCCGCTGCGAGACGCCCTCAGCGGTTCACGCTCGCAAGGGCCTCACGCATCTTGGCGATGATGCTGTCATAGCGATTCGGATCAGCGTCCTGACCCTTGCCGAAGATCCCGGAGCCCGAGACGAAGGTGTCGGCGCCGGCTGCTTTGACCTCGGCGATGTTGTCGACCTTGACCCCGCCATCGATCTCGAGCCGGATCGCGCGACCGCTGGCATCGATCAACTCGCGCGCCTCGCGCAGCTTGTCCATCGCCGACGGGATGAAGCTCTGCCCGCCGAAGCCTGGATTCACCGACATCAGCAGGACCATGTCGATGTTGTCGATCTCGTACTTCAGATAGTCCAACGGGGTGGCCGGATTGAACACCAGCCCAGCCTTGCACCCTTCGGACTTGATCAGCTGCAGCGTCCGATCGACATGCTCGCTGGCCTCGGGATGGAAGGTGATGTAGGTCGCCCCAGCCTGCGCAAAATCCGGAACGATCCGATCGACCGGCTTGACCATCAGGTGGACATCGATCGGCGCCGTCACACCGTGCTTGCGCAGCGCCTCGCAGATCAGCGGACCGATGGTCAGGTTCGGGACGTAATGATTGTCCATCACATCGAAATGGACGATGTCCGCACCCGCAGCGAGCACATTATCGACCTCTTCACCCAAGCGGGCGAAGTCGGCTGACAGGATGGACGGGGCAATCAGGTCTTCAGCTGCGGCCATGGTGAGCCTCCAGGTTGACGGCGCCGCCGAGCGGCTCGCCGCGATCGTGTTAGGGATCAAAAGGACGGTACTGTACCGGATCGCTGGTGATTTTTCACCGGACGGCGTGCGTAGGCACGGTGTTCCCGGGCGCCGCCTCCAGCGCGCGCACCATTGGCAGCTGGCCGATTCGCCGCTCGATCTCGTTCACCACGACCTGATACATCCGACCGTCGCGGCCACCGAAATCGCGCCGGAAGGTGGCCCGCGACATCCTCTCCGGCAGCCAGTCCGGCGCCGGCACGATGTCCTCATCGCTAAAGCCCCCGCGTGCCATGGCGCGGATGCGGCGAGCCGTGCCCGGATCACCGACAGCCAGCTCCGCAAACCGGTTGCCCGCGCGGTTGGCGGCGAGATCCTTGAAACTGAAGCCGCTCGAGCCGCCGGAATCATGGAGCTCTTTGGCGAAGCCGATCAGGTTCGCGAGACCGGAGCCGCCCTTGACCTGGAGCGCTGCCGACGTAAAGAAATGCTGCGCCCAATCGTCGCGTCCATGCAGGTGCAAAGGGACCTTGGGCTTCCGTGCGTGGCTGGCTGGATCGGGGATACTGCGGCCATTGACATAGACAGCCAGGGCCAGGATCGCCGCCCGGTTCTCGGCTGCCGGATCGCCATTCTCAAGCGATGGCGATGCGATCAGCTTCGCTAGCAGCTCGGCCGCATCGACCGGACGCCGGCTACCCCGCCGCTCGATCAGCTCGTACAAGCGACGCTGCGCCTCGAGCACCCGCACGCGCTCCGCATCGGCAAAGGAGACGAGAGGTGGGCCGTTCGCGAGCTGGTCGTCAGCGGCCGGCCGGAGCTCGACCGCTCCGGGCTTCAACGCGATGCTGCTCAGCAGTTCCGGCACACCGAGCAGGCTCAGGATCTGCTGCACAACCGGCGTGGCAAGGGTTGGGGGCAATGACAGCGAGCCGAGCTCGAGCCGACCGATCGCCAAACCCTGCCCGGACTGCACCAAGTCCGCCTCCAGGTTGAGCCAACCGCCAAGCGCCTCGGGCAGCGGCGTCGACAGGGTGATCTGTGCGCGGTCGTCACCGACGGTCACCCGAGCACGCGCCTCACCGATCTGCTCAGCGAGCAGCGACGCCAACAGCAGGTCGAGGTCAGCACTGCTGAGCTCGATCACGGCGTCACCGCCGGCCTGAAGGCGATCGACGAACTGCGCTTGAGCACGCGCCTGTCGCGAGCGCATATCGGCTGCTGCCGATGCTGGCAGCTCGGGAGCCGAATCCCGAGTCGACAGCACCAGCGCACTGAGCGCCAGTCCAAGCACGAGCAGCAGCCCGATCAACGATGAAAGCAACCGCAGCACCGCGAGCCGGCCTCCTCAACAAATGAAGTCATCTTTCCAGCGGCACCTGCTAGAGCAAGAACAGCGAGGCAAGGCCCAGGAAGCTAAGGAAGCCAACGACATCGGTCACAGTGGTCAGGATGACACCGCCAGCGAGCGCCGGGTCGATGCCGAAGCGATCGAGCAGCAGCGGCAGCAGCGCACCGGACAGGGTCGCAGCGAGCACATTTAGGGTGATCGCCGTGGCAATGATCGCCGCAATCCCGCTGCTGCCGAACCAAAGCCAAGCGATACCGGCCACGACGGCGGCCCAGAGCAGTCCATTGAGCATCGCCACCGCCATCTCTTTGGAGACCAGCCAGCGGATATTCTTCGCCGACAGGTGCCCAAGGGCGATACCGCGGATCGCCAGCGTCAGGGTCTGGGTCCCGGCGATGCCGCCCATGCTCGCGACCACCGGCATCAGCACCGCAAGCGCGACGATCTTCTCGATCGTGGCCTCGAACAACCCGATGACCCAGGCGGCCAAGAAGGCAGTGAGCAGATTGATCCCGAGCCAGACCGCCCGCCGGCGCGCGCTCAACAGCACCGGGGCGAACATATCCTCGCCCTCGCTCAGACCGGCATGGCCGAGGAACTGATGGTCGGCCTCTTCGCGGATCACGTCCATCACATCGTCGACGGTCACCCGTCCGAGCACCCGGCCGTCGGCATCGATCACCGGCGCCGAGACCAGATCGAGCTGCTCGAAGCGGTTGGCCACCTCGCGCGCCTTCGCATCGGCCGGGATCGGCTGGACGTCGAGCGTCATCACCTCGGCGACCGAGTCGTCGGGATCATTGGTGAGCAGATCGGTCAGGTAGAGGACCCCGAGATAGCGGCCTTGCCGACTGATCACGATCAGGTTGTCGGTAATCTCGGGCAGGCCGTCCTTGCGCCGGCGCAGATAGCGCAGGATGACATCGAGGGTCACCTCCGGGCGCACGGTCACCATGTCCGTGTTCATCAGCCCGCCGGCGCTGTCCTCGGGGTAGCTCAGCGCCGTCTCCAGCCGCTCGCGCCGTTGCTCATCGAGCGAGCTCAGGACCTCCGAGGTCACGGTGGCCGGCAGGTCTTGGACCAGGTCCGCGAGGTCGTCGACATCGAGACCTTCGGCCACGGCGAGGATCTCGGTGGCATCCATGCCGCGCAGGATCTCGTCGCGCACATCGTCGTTGAGGTAGAGCAGCACCTCGCCCTCGGCGGCATCATCGACCATGCGCCAGACGATCTTGCGCTGCGGCTGCGGCAGGGACTGCAGGACATGGGCGATCTCGGCCGGGTGCAGCGCATTCAGCATCCGCGTCGCCTTGCGCACGGAGCCGCTCTCAAGCACCTGGTGCAGGAGGTCAATGCGGTCGGTGTCAGATGTCGTCTCGGTGGGCTCAGTCATCGCGGAATGGCCTCATGCCGTGCGTGATCAGTGCGGCTCGCAGCCGCAGTCGGCCCGGGAGTTTAGCGAGGAACGGAGTCTGGCTGCGAGCGGCGAGGAGTCGTTACGCCTCCGGGCGCTGCCGCGACCGTCGACAGAGGCGGCTACACCCTCTCCCGCATAGGATGCGTCAATTCGAGCCAGACAGGGGCGCCGAAGGGGGCACTGGGGCCACGACGGGAATCCAGTCAGTCGTTCTCGACCTCGTGAACGGCCTCAAGCAGCTGCGCCGGCGAGAGGTCGTCGAGACGGTCCAGGAGCTGGTCCATACGCTGGCTGACCCGCCCGACATCGCAGTGGCGCACCACCTCCTTGACCTCCAGCAACGACGACGGCTGCATGCTCATCTCACGCAGCCCGAGGCCAAGCAGGATCGAGGTATATCGGGGGTCGCCCGCCATCTCACCACACATGCTGACGCGGGTGCGCGATTCGGCGGCTCGCGCGAGCGTGATGCGGATCAACCGCAGCACGGCCGGATGCAGGGGCTCGTACAGGTAGTTGACCGTGTCATCGACCCGGTCGATCGCCAAGGTGTACTGGATCAGGTCGTTGGTGCCGATCGAGAGGAAATCCACGCGCTTGGCGATGCCGCCGGCACAGAGCGCAGCGGCCGGCACCTCGATCATCGCGCCCACCGGCATCAATGGATCGAACGGTAGCCCCTGCCGCCGCAGCGTCCGGCGGGTCTCGGCGATCATCCCCAGGACCGTCTCGACCTCGGCGATCGACGAGATCATCGGGAGCATCAAGCGCACCGGCCCATGGGCCGATGCGCGCAGGATCGCCCGCAGCTGCGGGAGAAAGAGGGCCGGCTCGCGCAGGCAGAGACGGATCGCGCGCAGCCCGAGCGCCGGATTGGTCAGGCTCGCCGCGCCGCCGGTCAGTCCATCGACCTGCTTGTCCATGCCGAGATCGAGGGTGCGGATCGTCAGCGGGATGCCGTCGAGCCCGCGCACGATCTCGAGATAGGTCGCCAGATGCTCCTCTTCATCGGGCAGCCCGCTGCGGTTCATGTAGAGGAATTCGGTCCGATAGAGCCCAACGCCCGAGGCCCCGCTCGCACGCACTGCCTCGACGTCTTCGGGCAGCTCCAGGTTGCCGAGCAACACCACGGGCACGCCATCGCGGCTGGTCGAGGGCTCGCGCACCAGCTCGCGCAGCCGATGGCGGCGCTGGTCGGCGCTCGCCAAGCGTTTGCGGTAATGGTCGAGGATGGCTTCGTCGGCGCCGGCGAGCACCGTCCCGCTCTCGGCATTGACCACCAGCAGCTCATCCTGGCGCAGCAGATGGGTCGCGTTGTGGACCCCCATGATCGCCGGGATATCGAGGCTGCGGGCAAGGATCGCGGTGTGCGACATCGGACCGCCATGCTCGATCACGAAGGCACTGATCCCCCGATGGCGCAGCAGGATGGTGTCGGCCGGCGAGAGATCGTCGGCGATGATCACGCGCTCTTCGAGATCAACGGTAGCCAGCGGGCGCGCCGACGAATCTCCGCTCAAGAAGACCTGGATCTGGCGAACGACGTGGTCAACATCATCGCGCCGGGTGCGCAGATAGGCATCCCCCATCGCATCGAAGACCTCGACGAGGGAGTCACGCTGGATCTGCAGCGCCCAGCTGGCATTGATACAGCGCTCGCGGATCAGCTCGCGCGTGGCATCGACCAGCGCCGAGTCGGTCAGCATCAACAGATGGGCATCGATGAACTCGGCGATATGCAGCGGCGTCGACTGCGGGATCTGCTCGCGGACCGTCTCCAGGTGCCGGCGCGCGCAATCGAGCGCCTTGTCGAGCCTCGCCAGCTCATCATCGACCCGATCCTTGTCGATCTCCTCGGCCGTAACCGTCGGCTCGCGCGCAAACAGGTGCGCGCGCCCGATCGCGACCGGCCGGGAGCCGCTGACGCCGACCCCAAGCAGCGCCGTGGTCACTCCGGCTCTCCGAAGCGGTCGGCGATCAGCGCCTCCAACGCATCGGCGGCGCGCTCCTCATCCGGGCCTTCGATCTCGAGCGTGACGCGAGTGCCGCAGGCGGCCGCCAGCATCATCACACCCATGATGCTCTTGCCGTTGACCCGCCGGCCCTGGCGCTCGACCTGGATCGAACTCTCGAAACCGCTTGCACAGGTCACGAATTTGGCCGCCGCACGGGCATGCAGGCCGAGCCGGTTGATGATATCGAGCTCTCTTCGGACCATCGTGCTGGGCGCCATCGTCAGGGGTGGATCAAGGCCGCGGTACCGCCCCAGCCGTCAGGCATCGGGACAGCCGAGCACGCCGTCGCGCCCGCCGCTCAGTGCCTTTTCGGCAAGGGAGCCCAGATCGAGCTGGTGATAGTTGAGGACCCTGACTAGCATCGGCAGGTTGACTCCACTCAGCACCTGGACATGGCCGCGCCGATGCAGCGCATCGGTGACGTTGGCCGGCGTGGAGCCATAGAGGTCCGTCAAGACCAGCAGGCCACCGCCGTCATCGAGCCGTTCCGCGCATTTCAGGATCTCGGCCCGCAGCGCATCCGGATCATCGTGCTCGTGGACCTCGATCGCGATCGCAGCGAGCGGGCAGCGGCCGAGCATCGTCGTCGCCGTCTCGAGCAGCTCGGCCCCGATCCGATTATGGGTGATCAGTAAGACGCCGACAGTCATCCCGACTCTCTCATCCCGCCGTTCTCAGGCCGCGGGCTTCGTCCTAAGGGTTTCACCCCGCCGGTCTCATGAGTGCCCATCACCCGAGCTCCCGATGGCGGATCAGCAGTTGCCGCCCGCATTGGTCGAAATGCTGACGCAAGGCCTCGACCATGTAAACCGAGCGGTGGCGCCCGCCGGTGCAGCCGATGCCAATGGTCAGATAGCTGCGGCCATCGCTTTCCAAACGAGGAATCCAGCGCCCGAGAAAGGCGATGAGATCATCACGCATCTGCATGGCCTCGGGCGCGTCTTCGAGGAATTCGGCAACCGGTTTATCGCGACCCGTCAGCGGTCTCAGCTCTGGCTGCCAATGTGGATTGGGCAAGCAGCGCACATCGAAGATGAAGTCGGCGCTATTCGGCAGCCCGTTCTTGAACCCGAACGATTGCAGCAGTACCGGCGCCTTGACTGGAACCCTGTGCTCGAGATTGCCGCGTACCAGCTCCCTGAGCTCGTGCACATTGGTGTAGGAGGTATCGATCTCGGTCGACGCGATCTCGCGCAGCGGCTCGAGCAACTGTCGCTCGAGCTCGATCGCTTCGGCCAACGAACGCTCCGTGCCGGTTAGGGGATGCCTGCGGCGTGTCTCGCTGAAACGCGTCTCCAGCGTGGGCGTGTCGGCTTCGAGGAAGAGGACCCGCACGTTGATCTGCTGCGCTTCGAGCTCCGCGATCACGCCTGGTACCTTGTCAAGCAGCTCGGCGCCGCTGCGCGCGTCGATCCCGATCGCGGTGCCACTGCGACCATCCCCGCCCGCCGGCCGCGTCTCCTTGACCCCAAGCGCAAGGTCACGGAGCAAGGAGAGGGGTAGGTTGTCGATGCAGACGTAGCCGACATCCTCGAGCGTGCGCAGCGCGACACTCTTGCCTGCACCGGACAGACCACTGACGATGATCAGCTCCATGGCGCGACCTCCGGCCATCCACTGCTTGCACCGGAACCTGCGTCTACACGGAAGGTGTTGGCGTCATACATTGGGTGGTCTCATCGATGGAACGCGCTTGCCGATCGATCAGGTCATCACCGGCATCATACCCGCGGACACGCAGGATCTGGTTGCGAACCGCGGTCTCGAGCAGCACTGCGAGGTTGCGTCCGGGCGCGACCGGAAGCGTGATCTCAGGCACGACGACACCGAGGATCGTGCGCGTCGACAAACTTCCGCGCAAACGGTCCATGTGCGCCAGTGCCACTCCATCGAACGACCGCATGTTGACGATCAAGTTCAGCTGCTCGCGCTGCTGGACCGCGCCCTCGCCGAACATCGCCCGGACGTTGAGGACACCGAGTCCGCGCACCTCGAGGAAATCCCGCAGCAGCGGCGGACAGCTGCCCTGGAGCGTCTCGGGACCAATCCGTGCGACCTCGGGCGCATCATCGGCAATCAAACGGTGACCGCGCACCACCATCTCCAGCGCCAGCTCGCTCTTGCCGATACCGGGATCGCCGACCAGCAATACCCCCATCCCTAAGACCTCGAGGAAGACACCATGCAGCGTCGTGCGCTCGGCAAGCGCATAGGTCAGGAAGTGCTGAAGCCGGTCGACGATCTCGTCGTCGGACTTCGGCGAGCCGAGCAACGGCGTCCCGGTGCGCTCGGCGATCTCGAAGAAGCTCGCCGAGGGCTCGATGTCGCGCGCGAAGATCACCGCTGCCGGTCGTGCTGCGAACAGGCGCTCGACGGTATCACGAAAGGCAGCGGCGCCGAGATCGTCCAGATGCGTGATCTCGGCGTGACCCAGTACCTGCAGCCGATTCGGATGGATGCAGTTGAGCGAACCCACCAGGCTCTGCGCCGCACCACTCGGCGTCGCTCCAAGCAGCCTCAGCGGCTGTTCAGGCAATGGCGTGAGCCAGCGCAGCCGTAGGCGTGGACCGATCTGCTCGATCAGCCCCTGCAGCGTCTCGACCGGGGTTGCCACGCGCCAGACCCGAGCCGCTCGACTCAGCGCACCAGGAGCCTGAGCAGCTCGCCGCTGCTGTCGGCACGCCGCAGCGCGTTGCGCAGCTCGGCATCGCTGAAGCGCTCAGCGAGGCCGGCCAGCAGGCTGAGGTGGGCCTCGTTCGCCTCCTCAGGGACCAGCAAGCCAAAGGCGAGATCGACCGGCTGGTCATCCGGCGCATCGAAACTGACGCCGCGCTCCAGCTGCACGAAGGCGCCGACCGCATCATCGATGCCGCTGATACGCGCATGCGGTAACGCGATACCCTCCCCGAGGCCAGTGCTGCCTAGGCGCTCACGCTCATTGAGCAGATCGAACACCGACGACGGCGAGCACTTGGGGCCGGCCGGCGCTAAAAGCTCGGATAGCGACTCAAGCAGACGCTTCTTGCTCGTCACCTCCACACGAACGCGAATACGTGTCTCAGTGATCAGGTCGGGAGGCAGCATCAACCGTGGCTCCAGTAAAACGGCGGGGGCGTTGGGAAACAGGGATGCGTGTCGGGGTCGGCTCAGGCCGCCAGCCGACACGCGCTGTGATCCGATCCGATCAGTAGGGGATCATCGGTGGCTGCGGAAGTTCCCGCCATGCCCTCAAGACCGCACTCCACTGCGCCGACCGGGCCGGGGCTCGGGTCTCCGCAGACCGCTCAGTGCAGCTGTTCGTCTTCCGGCTCAGCACTTGAAGTTTCGCTCTCGGTCGCCGGCTTGGTCACACTGCCGCGGTGGTTCTGGCGCTTCTCCTTATGTTTCAGTACCTGGCGGTCAAGCTTGTCGATGAGACCGTCGATCGCCGCGTACATGTCCTCATGCACGGCATCGGCAAAGACATTGGCGCCGTTGACATGGATCGTCGCCTCCGCTTTCTGTCGCAGCTTCTCAACGCTCAGGATCACGTGCACCTTGATCACTTGATCGAAGTGGCGTTCCAGGCGTTCGAATTTGCTGTCGACATAGCCCTTGAGCGGCTCGGTGATATCGACATGATGCCCCGTCAGGTTGATTTGCATAGTGTCACTCCTGGGTTTGCAAGCGGGCTGCGGTCGCATCCGCAGACCTCTACAGCCGCTTGCGCTCGTTCGAGGGTGGGATACCCATTGCCTCGCGGTACTTGGCGACGGTACGTCGCGCGACATTGATGCCCTGCTCGGACAGAATGCCGGCGATCTTGCTGTCGCTCAGTGGTTTGTTCGCCGTCTCGGCCGCAACCAACTTGCGAATAAAGGCCCGGATGGCGGTTGATGAACACTCGCCGCCAGTCGCGGTGCCGACATGGCTGGAGAAGAAATACTTGAATTCGAGGGTACCACGCGGCGTATGCATGTACTTTTGCGTGGTGACGCGCGAGACGGTGGACTCGTGCAGGTCCAGCGAGTCGGCGACATCGCGCAAGATCAGAGGGCGCATCGCCTCCTCGCCATAGTCGAAGAAATCGCGCTGCAGCTCGACGATCTTGGAGGCGACCCGCAGCACTGTATCGTTGCGGCTTAAAAGACTCTTGATGAACCAACGCGCCTCCTGCAGATGGGTTCTTAAGCAAGTGTTCTCGGCACCGTCGTCGGCGCGCCGGATCAGCTTCGCATATTCTTCGTTCACCCTCAGTTTAGGCTGAGTTTCGGGATTTAGCTCGACCTGCCAGCTGCCGGCCCGCTTGCGCACCAGCACATCCGGGACGATGTAGTCGGGACGCACCTCGC
>JAAAOQ010000021.1 GCA_009908845.1 Gammaproteobacteria bacterium | reverse complement strand
CGCTGTTCGCTGATCCTGCACCGGCCAAGCGACTGGATCTGGGCGAGCACACCATCCGGGTGCGCTCGAGCGCATCGGTGCTTGGAATGGAGACGGTGGCGGATGAGACGGCTGGCCAGGGGGCGGAGCCGGGAGCCGAGGGCGCGGCGGTCTCGAGGGCAGAGGAAGCGCCTGATGAGGCGATGCCGGCTGAGCGCACGACGGTTGCGCCAGCGGCAGAAGCGGATCGAGAGACTGGCGTGGCGGCTGTGGAACGAGAGGCTGGTGCAGCAGAGGAGGATCGAGATGCGGGCGCGGCAGCCGAGCACGAGCAGCGCGAGCCCGATCGGCGGCGCGCACGGGAGCGCGCCGGAAGCGGCGAGCAGGAGACGGGAGCGACCGGGACCACTTGGGAGCAGTCGAAGGTGGTGCCGCTTCTCGGTTTTTTGAGCCGTCCATTCAAGCGCGATAAGAAGGTAGAGGCGTCCGCCGAGGCCGAATCGGCAGCCGAGGCGGACTCGGCAACCGAGGTAACGCAGGCGGTCGGGAACGGTTTCACGGTCGACCAAGCGAATCGTTGGGCCGCCGAGCCGCCCGGGGCGTCCGTCGCGACATGGACGGCACCCAGGATGGTATCAACCGCTCAGGCTGGCGCAGATCCGGGAGCGCAGACGCCGTCTGCTGACACAGAACCGTCTGGCGAGCGCGATCAAGCGGGGGGTGATCAAGCGAGGGCCGAGCAGGCTAGGGCCGGCCAAGCGGGAGCCGAGCGGGCGAGGGCCGAGCAAGCCGGGATCGAGCAGGCGAGGACCGAGCGGGCGAGGGCCGATCAAGCCGGGATCGAGCAGGCGAGGGCCGAGCAAGCCGGGACCGAGCATGCGGGGACCCAGCAGGCAGGGATCGAGCAGGCGCAGCCGCCGGGCCAGCCCGCGCCGCTCAGGATCGAGCCGGTGGTCGCGGCGACGCCGGCCGTGCCGGAGCGCTTGTTGATCGGGACACGCGCGAACGGCGATCCCGTGTATTGGCACTACGGGCACGATCGGCTCGATAACCGGCATCTCTTGGTATTCGGCGCGTCCGGTTCGGGCAAGACCTACGGCATCCAGTGTCTGCTCTCGGAGATGGCCGAGCAGGGACTGCGCTCGCTGATCATCGACTATACCGATGGCTTCCTGCCGGGGCAGGTCGAGTCGCGCTTTACTGAGGTCGCCAAGCCGAGTAGCCACTATGTCGCGAGTGGTGGTTTGCCGCTGAATCCGTTCCGGCGGCAACAGCAGATCATCGATCCGAATGCGCCGCCGTTGGAGGAGAACCCGTATCAGGTCGGCTCGCGGGTGGCGAGCATCTTCAATTCGGTCTACGAGAGCATGGGCGATCAGCAGTTCTCGACGCTGGTGCGGGCGATCGAGAACGGGATCTCGGCCGACGCCGGATTCTCTCTGAATCAGCTCCTGGAGCGGTTGCAGGACGAGGGGCAATACGGCCTGAGCTTGGCGAACAAGCTGGAGCCCTTCATCAAGGCGCAACCGTTCCGCGAGGGCGAGGAATCGGCCTGGGACGCGATGCTGGCGGCGGACGATCATTGGGTCCAGGTGCTGCAGCTGAAAGGCTTTGGCCGCGAGGTTCAGAAGTTGGTGACCGAGTTTGCGTTGTGGGATCTCTACGACTATGCCTGTACTACCGGCAGCAAGAAGCGGCCGATCCCGGTGGTCTTGGACGAGATCCAGAATCTGGACCATCGCTCGGATTCACCACTCGACAAGATGCTACGCGAGGGCCGCAAGTTCGGGTTGTCGCTGATCCTGGCCACCCAGACCACGAGCAACTTCAATCAGGAGCAGCGCGACCGCTTGTTCCAGGCTGGGCACAAGCTGTTCTTCCGGCCGGCGGACACCGAGATCGAGCGCTTCGCCTCACTGCTGGCCCAGGTCACGCGCGACTCCAAGTCGGACTGGTCGCAGCGGCTGGCGCGGCTGGAGAAGGGCCAATGCTGGTCGCTGGGGCCGGTCGAGACGTCGGTCGGCAAGCTGCAGACCAAGCCGGTGCTGCTATCGGTGACAGCGTTGGAGGAACGAGCGCTTGGCATCGCTTGACGAGCGTTCACGACTGACATCATCAAGGGCGCGAATCGAATGAAAGATACAGTGACATTGGACGATGCGATTGCCACGGCGTCGCGTTTGCCGCTAGAGCAACAAGAGATGCTCGTGGAGATCCTACGCCATCGGCATATCGATGCACGGAGGCGGGAAATTGCGGAAGAAGCGCAACAAGCGCTTGCCCTTTTTCGAAGTGGTCAGCTCACTGCGCAATCGGCAGAAGATGCACTCGCGACACTGCAGAAAGATCTGGATGAGGACAAATGACCAAGCTGGTCTTATCCTCGAAGTTCAGGCGCAGCTACAAGAAGTTTGTTAAGCGCGATCGGGGGTTGAAGGCAAGAATTGACGCCGTGATACGAGACTTGGAAGAAGACGTTTTTCTGCCACGGCTCGGGACGCATAAACTCAGCGGCCACTTGGCCGGGCTCTTTGCCTGTGCTTGTGGCTACGATTGCCGGATCGTTTTCGGCTTGGAGAATGATCCGGAAACGGGCGAAGACGTTATCTTGCTCGTCGATATCGGCACGCATGACGAAGTCTATTGAGCCTTCGATGGAACAGCTACCGCTGAATTTTCCGCAGACCTTCCTGCCCGATCGTCGGCTGCTGAGCCAATTGCTGCGGTTCGCGGCTGTGAATGGTCAAGGCGACAAGGAGGCGATCGGGGCCGAAACAGGTATTCCGACCGGCAAGTCGACCGGCAAGGTCGAGCCGATGATCCATTACGCGCGCGGAATGGGGCTGATCTCCGCGGTGCGCGAGCAAGGGGGCTGGCAGCTCGGTACCACACCGCTCGGGGCCGAGGTGTTGCGCGAGGATGAGTTCTTCAGCGAGTCGCTGACGCTCTGGCTGCTGCATCTGCTGTTGTGCCGGCGGTGCGGTCTGGAGGAGCCGGCGCGGGGAATCGCGGACCCTTGGTTCGCGCTGTGCGCGGAGGGGCGGTATTCCCTCGGCGCCGAGTTCACCGAGGCGGCGTTCCATCGGGTCTTGGTCCAGCGTCATGGCGAGAAGGGCTATCTGAAGGGGTTATCGACGCTG
>JAAAOQ010000050.1 GCA_009908845.1 Gammaproteobacteria bacterium | reverse complement strand
AGGTCAGCCTGTTCTCGGGACTGAACAATCTGCGCGACATCACCGTCTCGCGCGACTACTCCGCGCTCTGTGGTTACACCGAAGCGGATCTGGACAGTGTCTTCGCGCCAGAGCTCGAGGGGCTCGATCGCGCGCAGATCCGCGCCTGGTATAACGGCTACAACTGGACTGGTGAAGCGGTCTACAACCCGTTCGATGTGCTGCTGCTGTTTCAGGAACGGCAATTTCGCGCCTGGTGGTTTGAGACCGCGACGCCAACCTTTCTCATCGAGATGCTCACCGAGCGGCGCGTCTGGCTGCCCCAGCTTGGGCAGCTGCGTGCCGACGTCGAGCTGCTGTCGGCGTTCGATGTCGAGCGCATCAGCACCGAGGCGCTGTTGTGGCAAACCGGCTACCTCACCATCGCTGAGGAAGAAGAGCATTTCGGGGAGTACCGCTACCGCTTGCGCTTCCCCAATCGGGAGGTCTACCAGAGCCTGAGCAACAGCCTGCTGAAGGCGTGGACGCCCAACACTCAGGAGACGCTCGGCCACAAGACCCGCCTTGGCAAACTGCTGCTGGCCAACGACTTTGCCGGCTTAGAGCAGCTGTTCAGTGAACACCCGCAACAGACCATTACCGAGCCTATGGAAATGGTCGCCGTCGCGCTGGTGGGCGCGTTAAGTTATGATGGCCAACGACTTTGCCGGCTTAGAGCAGCTGTTCAGTGCTTTGTTCGCTAGCATCCCCACGGACTGGTACCGCAACAACCCGATCGCCCAGTACGAGGGCTATTACGCCAGTGTCTTCTACGCCTACTTCGCGAGCCTCGGGCTCGATCTCACGCCGGAGGAGAGCAGCAACGCCGGGCGGCTGGACCTGGCGCTGCGCTTCAACGGACAGGTGTACCTATTCGAGTTCAAGGTGGTGGAGCTGGCCCCCGCAGGACGGGCGCTGGAGCAGATCAAGGCGCGTGGCTATGCCGATCGCTATCTTGCCAGGGGGGAGCCGATCCACTTGATCGGCGTGGAGTTCAGCCGCGAGCGGCGCACGGTGGTAGGGTTTGAGGTCGAGACGTTGGCTTGACGCCGGGCCGCCATCGCGTCACACGCTCAGGCCGCGTGGGTCGGATTGAGGAGATTGCGAAGGTCTTGACGCGAGGTGTCAAAAACGCCCGCGTCTTGCCCAGTGATTGCTCGACGAGCCATTCGCCGAGTTGAGTCTTTATGAACTCAATGTCTTCTTCCGCCACGGCCATGGCAAGGTTTCCGGTCACGATAACCGCGGCTTGGCCACTCCGCCTCGAGCATGGGCCAAGCCCGGCCATGCCTGCCGCTCATGCCGGGAACAGGCGACTTGTTTGCAAGCGACCATCACGACTGAAGTAGTCGATGGTATCGAGGTTGTGAACTAACCACACCTCCAACGCGCCAGAATTCAGATACAGTTGAATCTTTTCGTCCATTTCAACCGTCGAATTTGAAGGCGACAGGATCTCAATACAGAGTTCCGGGGCTTCAGGGTAAGGCGTCATAAACCCAAACCGGCCGACAAAGTCATCCGAGCACCAAGCGACATCGGCGACTTTCACACCATCAACCGTCGCAATGGAGCATTCTGTAACAACTTCGCCGCCCTGTTGTTGCTGGAGTAGCTGAGCACAGAGACGACTTTGAATTCTGCCGTGCTCGTTGGATGCCGGGCTCATCAACAGCTTGCCAAACCTGGTCAGCTCAATCTTAAACGGCAAGTTGGCGAACATTGGATTGTCAACGACGTCTGACCATTGCACAGGCTTTGCTCCAGATCGACTGTGTTGCTGGCGTTCAGCACAGGTGTGGCTGACTGCTGCGGTTCGGGATCGCATCGTCAGGATGCGCGAAGGTGTATCACCCTAACATAGCGCACTTTGCGCAGGATTCGACCGCGACAACCCAGAGCGACCGGTTGAGGCTGGGGCCTTGGCGTGGAAGAATCTCGGCAAGTCGCCATCGTGCGTTCTGCGAAACTCGAAGGGATCGCCCCGACGTCACGAGGATTATTCAGGATGTCTGACGGTGGGTTGACCTGATCCCGAGCCCAGCCATGGTCCGTCGCTGCCTGCCGATCGGCATCCAGACCTTCCGCGAGATCCGCGAAGGGGGCTACTACTACGTTGACAAAACCGGCTTTGCGCTGCGCCTCGAGGCCGAAGGCAAGTACTCACATGACCTCACCGACAGATTCCGCCCAGCGTCGGCGCGCGCCGACTCACGACAGTGGCTACAAGCTGCTCTATGCCCATGTCGACATGGTGCGCGATCTGCTGACGGGCTTCGTGCCTGGCGACTGGGTTCGCGGCCTCGATCTCAGCACGCTTAAGCGCTGCAGCGGCAGTTATGTCACCGACGATCTGCGAGACCGCGCCGACGACATCATTTGGCGCCTACGCTGGGGGTAACCCTGGATAGCAGTCCGCATCCAGACCTACATTGGCTTGCTCTACCAAGACCTGATCCGCGCCGGGCAGCTTAGCGCCAGCGGCCGACTGCCCCCGGTGCTGCCCCTCGTGCTCTACAATGGTGCTCAGGTCTGGAACGCGGCCGAGACCCTCGAGCCCCTGATCGAGCCCTTACCGGCGGTGCTTGCTGACTACCGCCCACGGCAAGCCTATCTCCTACTTGATGAGCAACGCCTGGCCAAGGCCGAGCAGGCACCGACACGCAATCTCAGCGCGGCACTGTTTCGCCTTGAAGCCAGCCGCGGCGCCGCGGCGCCGAGGAGGCGATGGCCATCGTGCGCGCGCTGGTCGACTGGCTCAAGGGTCCGGAGCAAAGCAGCTTACGCCGCGCCTTTGCCGTCTGGTTTGGACGCGTGTTCCTACCCAAGCGCCTACCGGGTGTTTCGGTGACCCCAATGACTGATCTCAGCGAGGTCTATGACATGTTGGCCGAGAATGTTGGAACCTGGACCGACCAATCAGCTCCTGCTCAGCTCCGACGGCGAAGCCTGGCTTGCCCAGCTCAAACGCATGCATTGACCGATAACCAGTCCAGCGATGACCCGCCGCCGCCTGCCCATCGGCATCCAGACCTTCCGCGAGATCCGCGAGGGGTGCTACTACTACGTCGACAAGACCGGCTTTGCGCTGCGCCTGATCGAC
>JAAAOQ010000075.1 GCA_009908845.1 Gammaproteobacteria bacterium | reverse complement strand
ACATCCGGCATGAAAAACGACGTCAAGATATTGAGCGATGTTGCAGCACAAATGATACTGGTTGAGACCGCTAGGAATTAAGTTAACAAAGTAGTATTACTCACCTCATGGTTTATGAGCATCACACCCGTGCTTCCGACACCGCATCCAGCGAAGTGCTAGCCACCCTCCAGACTGGGCGCTGAGCGCTTAACAGCCCCTATCGAAGCGCCCGTCTGGCTGATGCAAGCCCTTGATTTGTTAGGGCGCCGCAGCAATCCTGTTGCGACTTCTAGGCTAAGCTCTTGCCGCAAGCCAGGACCACCCGACCATACTTTGATGCCGTCCCTGCGAGTTTAGTCGACCTGAGTGATCAGCAGAAGGAATCGGCACCGGCAAAGTGCGGCCAGTATCACATAACGGCGGATGCTTCTGCTTGCTACGCGATCGAAACTCGGTGAACCCGTCCGCCCCTCGGCTAGTTGCTCGTGTCCCTGAGTACGAACAGGCTCGCCGACAGCCAGCCGCAGAGTCCGCCCAGGCTTTGCGGGTTGTCATGGGCCGCACCAGGGTCTTCCCGGACGATGAGGGGATGATCCCGCCAACGCATCGCGCGCGCAACCTAGAATGAAGCTGAGTCATCTTGTTTTCTTAAGCCTGGCCATCCTGTTACTCGCAGGCTGTGTCGAGGCGCCAGACCCGCAGGAGCAAGCCGAGGAGCTGCTCAGCGTCGCCGAGTCGGGCGATGTCACGAGCATCGATCGGCTGCTGGGCGAGCAGGTCGACGCCAATGTGCGCAACAGCTGCGATTGGACACCGCTAATGAAGGCCGCCGTCAACGGGCACCTCGCCGCCGTCGAGCGGCTGTTGGCCGCGGGTGCCGATGTCGATGCAGTCGATCAGGGTGGCTACACCGCACTGCTGCTAGCGGCTTCGAACAACCATACCGAGGTCATCGAACGGTTGCTGGCGCAGGGCGCGATGATCGACGTGAAGGAACAGACACAGGGCTATACACCGCTGATCTGGGCCGCGCACCGTGGGCACCGGGACGCGGTCGAGGTGCTGCTGGCACATGGCGCTGACACCACATTGCCGGACTTCGAGGGTAAGACCGCGGCAGACCATGCCCGCGAGCAGGGGCATCAGGCAATTGCGGCGCTGCTGCAGTGAACGTCGTTGCGCCGGCTCAGCATCAGCGAGACCGTGAAGCCGCTATTCGAGCGGCTCCTGAAGTCTCGAGCCAACGCCGTTGATCGTCGCGTCCACCTGATCGCCCAGCAGCCCGAGGGCACCGGACGCCATGGCGACAATGACCGCCGCGACCAGAATCCACTCGACGAACTCGGCACCCTGCTCGTTATCCCAAAGCATGCGTAGAATGCGGCTCATTGCACCCTCCCTCTGTGATCGGGGTTGAGGCTCTAGTCACCACGGTTGAGGTCGGCATCCAAGGGCGATTGTCAGCTCCGACGAGACAGCCAGATCCCGATAGCGAACTGATGACGCCTATCTTAGCGCATAGCCTGACGAACGGTCAGCGCAGCCGGGTCGGCGGGCTTGGCAGATGAGCAAATGTCCCTACCTCTCGCAGCATTCGATTATGCAAGCCCGAGACGACTACGATGAACCGAAAAGCTCGCATCGAAGAGTCCCTGAACAGTTCGTTGAGCCCGATGCATCTCGAGGTGATCGACGAGAGCCAGATGCACAATGTGCCAGAGGGGGCCGAGTCGCACTTCAAGGTGCTCGCGGTCAGCGAGGCGTTCGACGGCGAGAAGCCGATCCAGCGCCATCGGCGCATCAACGGCGCCCTGCGCGACGAGTTCGCCGGCGGCCTGCACGCCCTCGCGATCCATGCCTGGACGCCGCAGGAATGGTTCGACAAGGGCGGCGGCGCGGCGCCGGCCTCGCCGGAGTGCCTTGGCGGCTCAAAAGCCGCAGGTTAAGGTTGTTGGTTACCGGTTGCGCGATCGTGACCGGGGCCGAGGATCTCCCGCTGGTGCTGGTCGGCCCGATCCTGCGGCGGCTGCTGCCGGAGCGGATCACGCTCTGGCTCGCGACGCGAGCACCTTGCCGCGTCGCGCTCACACTCGCACCGGAAGAGCAGAAGGCGCCCCAGCGCTGGACGCTCGCGCCCGACGATATAGCCGTTCGCCACCTGCCGGCCGGCGAGCGCCTACACTATCTGCTGATCGACCTGCAGCTCGATGAGCCGCTGCCTCGGGATTGCTGGATTGGCTACGAGCTCGCGGTGCAGCCGCTGGCGCCGGCCGACGCGCCTTGGAGTCCCTGGCAGGATTGGGCGCCCGACCTTGCCTACCCCGGACAGCGCACGCCTGGATTTCGACTGCCGAGCCGGGTCAGTGCCCTGCTCCACGGTTCCTGCCGCAAGCCGCACCACGATGAGGGCGACGGGCTGGTGCAGGCGGACCGGTTGCTGCGCGAGCGGCTGGCGATCGGCACGAGAAGCGTCGCAACGGGCAGCGCGGCGACCGGTAGCATCGTGACCGGCGATGTCGCAACCGGCAGCTCCACAACCAGCGGTGTCGCACCCGGCAGCGCCCCGACCGGTAGCAACATGACCCGGGGCGTCACAACCTGCAGCTCCGCAACCCGCAGCGTCGTGACCGGCAGCGCCGCACCCGGCAGCGTCGTAACCAGCAGCACCGAGACGGACAGCGACGAGATAGCTCGCAGCGAGCGGGCCGACCGGCAAGCCGACGATGCGCCGCCCAGCTGGCCGTCGCTGCTGGCGCTGACCGGCGACCAGATCTACGCCGATGATGTCGCCGGTCCGATGCTCTGGGCCATCCATCAACTGATCGTCCAGCTCGGGCTGCCGGTCGAGCCGCTCGAAGGCGAAACCCGGCTCGCCGACAGTGATCGGCTCTATGCGCATCCGGACAGCTACTACCGGCGTGAGCGCCTCCTGCCAAAGCACGCGCACAGCGAGTCGGTGCTGAAGCTGCTATTCGGCGGCGTCGAGAAGCCGGTGTTCACCACCGCCCACGCCCACAATCACCTGATCACGCTGGGCGAGGTGCTGGCGATGTATCTGCTGGTCTGGTCGCCCGCGGTCTGGGGCGGGATCAGCCTCGAGCCGCCGGACGGGCTGAACCGGCGCTCACGGCGGCTGTATGCGAGCGAGCGCCCGCA
>JAAAOQ010000142.1 GCA_009908845.1 Gammaproteobacteria bacterium | reverse complement strand
CCATTGCGGCTTCTGTACCGCGACCTGTCCGACCTATCAGCTGCTTGGCGACGAGCTGGATGGGCCGCGCGGGCGCATCTATCAGATCAAGCTGGTGCTCGAGGGCGAGGCGGCGACGCGCACCACGCAGCAGCACCTCGACCGCTGCCTGACCTGTCTGAACTGCGTGACGACCTGTCCGTCCGGCGTCGAGTATCACAAGCTGGTCGAGATCGGGCGCGGGCAGGTCGAGCAGCGGGTGCGGCGGCCGCTCAGCGAGCGGTTGATGCGCTGGGGGCTACGTAAGGTGGTGCCCTATCCGCGCCGTTTCGGTCCGCTGTTGAAGCTTGCTCAGGTGGCGCGCCCGTTGGTGCCGCCAAAGCTGCGCATGAAGGTACCGGTGGCGCTATCGACCGCCGGCTCGGCCGCGCTTTCGCCCAACGATCATGGGCATCCGCGGCGGGTGCTGATGCTCGACAACTGCGTCGAGCCGGCGCTGACGCCGGCGACGGTGTCGGCCACGGTGCGCGTCCTCGATGCGCTCGGGATCGAGGTGGTGCAGCCGCCCGGCGGCGGGTGCTGCGGCGCGATCAGCCAGCATCTGGCTGCCACCGATGAGGCCAAGGGCTTCATGCGGCGCAATATCGACGCCTGGTGGCCACTGATCGAGCCCAATGCCGGTTCCGATGCTGGAGCTGGCGCTGGTGCCGATGCCGGTTCCGGTGCCAATGCTGGCGTTGGGGCTGACGCCGGTGCTGATATCGACGCGCCTGCGGCCGAGGCGATTCTGGTCACGGCGAGTGGCTGCGGGGCCGTGGTCAAGGAGTATGGCTGGTTGTTGCGGGATGATCCCGAGTATGCGGCCAAGGCAGAGCGCGTCTCGGCGCTGACCCGTGATCTCAGCGAGCTGTTGAGCGCCGAGGATCTGGCGCGGTTACCGAGCCCGAGCGCGCGCGGGCTGCCGCAGCGCATCGCGTTTCATCCGCCCTGTACGCTCCAGCATGGTCAAGGGCTGATGGGGCGGGTCGAGTCTTTGCTGCGCGCGGCCGGCTTCGAGCTCACACCGGTGCGCGATGCCCATAGCTGCTGCGGCTCGGCCGGGACCTATTCGATCCTGCAGGCCGGTCTGTCCGAACGCTTGCGCAGCGATCGGCTCGAGGCGCTGCAGGCGGGGCAGCCGGCGCTGATCGCGACTGCGAATGTCGGCTGCCAAACCCATCTGGCCGCGGCAGCGGGTGTGCCGGTCAAGCACTGGATCGAGCTGTTCGATCCTCAAGATCGCGCTTGCGTCCGATGATGCTTGGGACTAGCGTCGATCTGACGTTGAGTGCCGTGACGCCAGTCTGAAAAGGACGCTGCCATGAGTTTGCTTCGACAGAAGCACCATCATGCCGATGAGTGCGATCTCTACGAGCGCGACTATTATCGTTGGTTGAGTCAGAACGCTGCTTGGTTGCGTCAAGGCCGCCTCTCGGAGATCGATGCCGAGCATCTTGCTGAGGAGTTGGAGGATATGGGGCGAAGTGAGGCGCGCGCGCTCGCCAGCCATTTCTCCGTGCTGATGCTGCATCTCTTGAAATGGCAATACCAACCGGACCAACGCAGCAGCAGCTGGAGAGGCTCGATCTTCAATGCGCGTCGGGCGATCGCCAAGCTGCTCCGCGACAGTCCGAGCCTGCGCAGGCGTCTCGCTGACCTGATCTTGGACGAATATCCGGACGCGCGCTTCAACGCGGCGAATGAGACGGGGCTTGATGAGCAGCTGTTTCCTGAAGAATGCCCCTATGCGCTAGCCGATCTCCTGGACACCGACTATTGGCCGAACGGCGACGGTGCCTCAGACTGACTGCGCTGTGGCGATGCCTATGAGGCGACGCGCGGGCTCAACGGCGGGCTGATATTGAACGGGATGTCGTCGTCGATCAGCTCGATGCGATCATAGAGCTCCGGGTTGAGGTGCACGGTGCCCTCGCTATCGATCAACAGCGCGTAATGGATGCCGAGGGTGCGGGCGAGCGCGTGCCATTGTTCTGGGCCGGCGACGAATAGGGCGTTCGCCGCCGCGGCCGCAACGGCGGCCTCGGGATGCACGACGGTGACAGATTGCGTGTGCCGCACGGGCCGGCCGGTGCGTGGGTCCAGGATCGAATGATAGAGGACGCCTTCGTGCAGCCAGTTGCGATCGTGCACGGCGCGGGTGACGACACTCTCGTCGCCCTGGATGTCGAGGATCGCCAAGACGCCGGCGCCGCTGCCGCGGCGGATCGGGACGCGCCAGGGCTGGCCGCTGCGGTTGCCGATGGCGCGTAGATCGGAGCCGGTCTTGATCTGTGCGTGCCGGATCTTCTGCTCGCGCAGCCGGGCGACGGCCAGGTCGATCGCGTAGGCCTGGTTGATTCCGGAGAAATCTAGGCGCAATGCCGGGTTATGGCCTTTCAGGGTAAGGATGTCGACTTCGACATCGGACATCCTCGCGTCCGCTTCGAGCAGCTGCTCGATGGCATGACTGGGCGGCGGCTGCATGCCCTCCGGAACGGCGACGTTGAAGCCCCAGAGTGCGCTCAACTTGCCATAGGCCGGATTGAAGCGGTTGTCGCTCAGGTCGGCATAGCGCTGGCTCAGATGGATCAATGGCAGGATGCCGACCGGTGCCTCGAAGGCCTCGCCGGTCGGCAGCAGCTTATTGACGCGCGCCATCTGGCCGTCGGCCCAGGTATTGAGATCCTGCTCGAGCGCTTCGAGCTCCTCGCGGATCAGTCTGATGACCCGCTCGGCCTTGTCTGGCTTGACCTGCACCAGGCTGAGGTCGACGATCTCGCCGAAGGCCGTAAAACGCGAAGTGACCGCTGGCGATTCGGAACCGCAGCCGGTTAAGAGCAGATAGGCGACTGTAGCGATCAAAGCGATCTGCCAGCCGGCAAGTGGTTGCTGTCCATTGCCTTGGTTAGCGCGCATCCGGTGCGGTTTGGCGTGATGCATCAGGTGAGGATGGAATCTTGGGTATTAGGTGGAAATAGACAGGCAGCGGATGAGAAGATTCCATCGGCTTGGGCGTGAGGCATTCGAGCAGTGTAGCATCGAACCTGAAAAGAGCGGATGCCGGATCAGCGAGCCGATGCCAATCCCTGACGCCTATGGATTTTCTGCGAGTTATTCGAGAAGTCGGCGACGCCTTTGATC
>JAAAOQ010000171.1 GCA_009908845.1 Gammaproteobacteria bacterium | reverse complement strand
TGCGCGTGACCGGTAACAAGATGACCGACAAGATGTACTATCGGCATACTGGCTATATTGGCAATCTCCGCTCGGCCAGTCTTGCTCAGATGCTTGACAAGCATCCCGAGCGGGTGGTCGAGTTCGCGGTGAAAGGCATGTTGCCGCGCAACCCGCTGGGCCGCGCAATGCTGAAGAAGCTCAAGGTGTTTGCTGGCCCCGAGCATCGTCACGCCGCGCAGCAACCGCAGCCGCTTGAGATCTAGCTGCGAGTCGGACGGCTGCTTGCCGCTGCGAGCCGACCTTAGCGCTTGGCCAGCGACTGAGTAGGGCCGTTCGATCATCGACCGCGCTGATCGAGTTCGAATCTCCAAAACACTGACTTACCGAAAAGACTGCACCATGGAAAAACAGTACGCCACAGGGCGTCGCAAGAGCTCCTCGGCGCGCGTGTTCTTGAGCACGGGCTCGGGATCGATCAAGGTGAACGGACGTTCGCTGGACGACTATTTCGGTCGTGAGACAGCCCGGATGGTGGTTCGGCAGGCGCTCGAAGCGGCTGATATGGTAGACCGCATCGACGTCAACGCGACCGTCGAGGGTGGCGGCTCCAGCGGTCAGGCCGGTGCGATCCGTCACGGCATCGCCCGCGCGCTGGTCTCACACGATGATCGGTTCCGCGTGCCGCTGCGGCGTGCCGGGTTCTTGACCCGCGATGCGCGTGAGGTCGAGCGCAAAAAGGTCGGCCTTCACAAGGCACGTAAGCGCCCGCAATTCTCGAAGCGCTGATCGCCTGTGCGACCGTTCATCGAAGCAGTCGCACGCTATCGCCCCGAGTTCTCCTTGGGGCCTTGCGTCGAACAACTGGGGGATCGTCTAGTGGCAGGACAGCGGACTCTGACTCCGTTAACCTAGGTTCGAATCCTAGTCCCCCAGCCAATATAAGCCCGCCCATGCGCGGGCTTTTTTGTGCCCGTGCGATCTCTCAATGTGTTTCCGAAAGGTGCCGCTGGAACTCCGGTTCGAGTAGCGAGTCTTGCTTTTTGGTTATGAATCGGCAGAGACTAAAGAAATGAACCCGACCCCAGAACGCCAGCTCGTCCCACTCCAGCACGCAGCCGAACAACATTTCTTCGGCATGCGGCACGCCGCTGTGCCGGAGCGGGAACGCATCGAAGGCTTCCTGTCGGAGGGTTTCGAGGTGGTGATCGCCTTCGCTGGGGCCGCGGTCACGCAGTCCTTCGTCGATGAGCTGGTCGGCCGTCTGATACTGGAGCAGGGGCCGGGCGTACTCCAGCGCCTCGTCTTCTTCAAAAACTGCACTGACGATACGCGCGCGATCCTGAGCTTCGTCGCCGCCGATCGTTTGGACCAGTACCTCAAGAACAACATGCATTGAGGAACGGCGTTCGGGGGTATCGTTAACCTCGTTTTGCCCAAACTCACGCTCCGATCCTCGCCAACACTAAGCGCTTGTCCGTCCATAACTTGAACACCACTTGCCGGCTGATCAGGTCACTTTGCCCGCTAGCGAGACATGCCTATTCAGTTTATTCGCGGACAGCCCCTAAAGGTGAGCTGACCTACCTTTATGGCAAGAGAGTACACGAATAGGCAGCCCAAGAAAGCGATCCTGTCGACGATGGGCAGCAAGCTTGAACTGCCGGGTGCCGATTCGCGAGTCGACCGTTAGCCGAATGGCTGTTAAGACCTACTGTCTCCGTCTCCTCGATCCGTGTTGGGCGCCTTCTCGCCGGCCTGTCGCCCGGCCTCACGCTCATCCTTGAGCCGCTGTAGGTTGTTCCGCTGACGGAAGTAGAAATAGCCGACGACGCCGACGATCAGCGCTAGCTCGAGTACCTTCAGAGAGCCTGTGTCCATCTTAAGATAGCCTCATTGGTTTGGTCAGTTAACGGGACACCCCGGACGCTACGCCAGGATGGCGTTTCGGCCGGGGCTCTCTGGTCTCGTGATCGTCGCTCGCGCTAGCTTCAGCCAAAGGCTTCGCCCGCAGCGACGCCCGAGGCGGCTACGCACAGGTCAGGCTCTTAGCCCTGCGGTGCTGATTGCACCGTTGAGGCGGGCCATCGCCGATGCTGGCCTCAGCCTGCGTAGTTGCTGGCGACGAAATCCCAGTTGATCTTGTCCCAGAGGGCTTCTAGGTATTTCGGCCGAGCGTTGCGGTAGTCGATGTAGTAGGCGTGCTCCCAGACGTCGACGGTCAGCAGCGCGGTCTTGCCCTCGGTCATCGGGGTGCCGGCGTTCGATGTGTTCATGAGCTCGACGCTCCCGTCACTGTTCTTGACCAGCCAGGTCCAGCCGGAGCCGAAATTGGTTGCGGCCGACTGGCTGAACTGGGTTTTGAACTCGTCGAAGCTGCCGAACTTGGCGTTGATCGCGTCAGCGAGCGCGCCGGTCGGCTCACCGCCGCCGTTTGGGCTCAAGCAGTTCCAGTAGAAGCTGTGGTTCCAGACCTGCGCCGCATTGTTGAAGATACCGCCGGAGGCCGACTTGATGATGTCCTCGAGCGACTTGCTCTCGAACTCGGTGCCGGGGATCAGGTTGTTGAGGTTGTTGACGTAGGTCTGATGGTGCTTGCCATAGTGGTATTCGAGCGTCTCCGCGGAGATGACGGGCTCCAGCGCATTCTTCTCATAAGGTAGGGGTGGAAGTTCATGTGCCATTGCTGACTCTCCTAGCTTGTGGCTTGGACGTTGACTTATCGAACGACTGCGACGAAAACGTATGCACGCGTCAGGGGATATCAAGCGTTACGTGGATAGGTGATGGCCTGCTGACCAGTGTGCGGTCGGCTGGCTCGGGGTGAGCTGAGAATGCGTGCTATCGGCAAGTCGTGGTCTTTGGCGCCCTCCGTCGATGGTCTCGGTACCCCCTCCAAGGTTCATGGTGATGACGACGGACCGCCCTCGAGCACGATGCCGACGGCATAGGTCATCCTTCCAAGGTTCATGCTGATGCTGACGACGCATAGCCACCCGAGACGATAAGCCCCGAATGTTCCATCGTGCAGTGCCAGCCCAAACGACGAGTACAGTCGTCTTGGGATCGCTTTGCGCGCGATCGCGCCGCATGTGAGATGCTGATGTCTGGCTTAGAGCGAGACTGGCATGAGGCCGGCCCGAGAACGGTCTGAGACTGGCCTCGGTCTGGAGATCATGACGGGGGAGACTGACCGATGTGT
>JAAAOQ010000025.1 GCA_009908845.1 Gammaproteobacteria bacterium | reverse complement strand
GGAGATGGTCAGACCGGCGCCGAGCTCGCGGCATAGCGTCCGGAATGGACGATCGGTGACGCCGGCCATCGGTGCCAGGATCAGGCGGTTAGGAAGGGTCACCGAACCGAGCTGAAGGGGCTCAAGCAGATGGGAAGCTGGGTGGTCAGCGGTATCCTGAACGGACATCATGGAGTGATCTGGGCTGGGCGTTCGATCGGAAGATCGCGAATGGCCCAGAGTGTACGCGGATCGGGGCTCAGCGGTTGCCCTTCCGCTCTTGGGTTCGCTTGCTTGGTCCGGCTCCGCTGCCGTGCCCGCCGGCGGGGCGGAAGGGGGGCGCCGCTTGGGCTGCTGGGGCTCGCGCACTGCAGCGGAAATCCCGAGGCCGATTGTCGCTGGGCCGCAATGGTCGTGAGGTAGGAGCCCGCAAGCGGGCTCCTACAGCGCTAAGAGCCTGGTGGCAGGAAAAGGGTCTCGGTATTTCTGACGCGATGCACTAGTCGCTTGGGCGGCGGTACCCGGTCAGCAGCACCCAGTCTTCGCGCTCGACCGGCGTGTCCATCATAAAATCCGGCCAGTAGGCGGCGCTGACCGCCTCGCTCTGGCGGGTCAGGATGCCCGAGAGCGCGATTAGGCCGTCCGGCTTGCACAGCCGTGCGAGCGTCGGCGCCAGCGTCATCAGCGGCTCGGCCAGGATATTGGCGAGCACCAGATCGCTCGCCTCGCGGGGCAGCTCCTCAGGCCGACCAACACAGAGGCGCTCGCCGACGGCGTTGACCTCGGCATTCTCGCGTGTCGCCTCCAGCGCCTGCGGGTCATGGTCGATGGCGATCGCGCTTGTGGCGCCGAGCTTCAAGGCCGCGATCGCGAGGATACCCGAGCCGCAGCCGAAATCGAGCACTCTCTTGCCACGCAGCGGGGCTCGATCGAGCCACTCGAGGCAGAGCGCTGTCGTGGCATGGTGGCCGGTGCCAAAGGCCAGCCCAGGGTCCAGGTCGATGACCACCGCATCCGGCTCCGGGACGGCCTGACCGCGCGGGCAGATCCAAAGCCGCTGTCCAAACCGTTGTGGATGCAGGTCCTCGAGCCAGACCCGTTCCCAGGGGCGGTCGTCGAGTCGGTGCAGACTCGGCGTCGCGAGGCATTGGGGCGCCAGGGTCTCGGCCGCATGCTCCGCCTGCATCGTGCCCGCGGGGTCGTCTTCAAACAGGGCCTTGATGCGCAGCTGCCGCCACAGGGGGGTTGCCCCGGGAGCTGGTTCGAGCACCGCCTCGAAGCCGGCCCTGCTGTCGATCTCACCAGCGAGGCTGTCCCCGCCGTCATCCATCGTCACGGCCAGCGCACCGGCATTCTCGAGCGCGGCCTCGAGCAGAGGCGCAGCGTCACGGTCGGTCAGCAGCTCGAGCTCGATCCAAGCCATGGGCGTCCGTTCGGTGCGGGTCAAAGACCCAGCTTCTTCTCCAGGTAGTGGATATTGATTCCGCCCTGCTGGAAGGCCGTGTCGTTCAGGAGCGTGCGATGGAGCGGGATATTGGTGTTGATGCCCTCGATGATCGTCTCGCGCAGTGCGTTGTTCATCCGCGCCAGGGCGGCTGAGCGGTCCTCGCCATGGGCGACCAGCTTGCCGATCATCGAGTCGTAATAGGGCGGCACCACGTAGCCGGCATAGATGTGGGTATCGAGCCGCACCCCGGGTCCGCCCGGCGCATGAAACTCCTCGATGCGCCCGGGGCTGGGCATGAAGGTCTCCGGGTGCTCGGCATTGAGGCGGCATTCGATCGCATGGCCGCGCGGAACGATCTGGTCCTGACTGAAGCGCAGCCGCTTGCCGCCCGCGACCAGGATCTGCTCCTTGATCACATCGATGCCGGTGATCATCTCGGTGACCGGATGCTCGACCTGCACCCGGGTGTTCATCTCAATGAAGTAGAACTCGCCATCCTGGTACAGGAATTCGAAGGTGCCAAGCCCGCGATAGCCAAGCGTGCTGCAGGCCTGGGCGCAGCGCTCGCCGATACGCTGGCGCTGCTCCTCCGTGATGCCGGGTGCCGGCGCCTCCTCGATCACCTTCTGGTGGCGGCGTTGCATCGAGCAGTCGCGCTCGCACAGGTGAATCGCGTTGCCGTAGTTGTCGGCCAGCACCTGGAACTCGACGTGGCGCGGGTTCTCCAGATATTTTTCCATGTAGACGACGTCGTTGCCGAACGCCGCGCCGGCCTCAGCCTTGGTCAGCGAGATCGCGTTCAGCAGCGTCGCATCCGAATGCACGACCCGCATGCCGCGCCCGCCGCCGCCGCCGGCCGCCTTGATGATGACCGGATAGCCGATCTCGCGTGCAAGCTCCAGGGTGTGCTTGGCGTCGTCGTCGAGCGGGCCGTCAGACCCGGGCACACAGGGCACCCCGGCCTGCTTCATCGCGCGGATGGCCGAGACCTTGTCGCCCATCAGCCGGATGGTCTCCGGCTTGGGACCGATGAAGACGAAGCCCGAGCGCTCGACCCGCTCGGCGAAATCGGCGTTCTCGGACAAGAAGCCGTAGCCCGGGTGGATCGCGACCGTATCGGTGACCTCGGCGGCGCTGATGATCGCCGGGATGTGCAGATAGCTGTCGCGCGACGGGGCGGGGCCGATGCAGACCGATTCATCGGCGAGCAGGACGTGCTTGAGCTCACGGTCGGCGTCCGAATGAACGGCGACCGTCTTGATGCCGAGCTCGCGGCATGCGCGCTGGATGCGCAGCGCGATTTCGCCGCGGTTGGCAATGAGGATCTTCTCGATCATTCGATCACGAACAGCGGTTGGTTGTATTCCACGGGCTGGCCGTTATCGACCAGGATCTTCTTGACCACGCCGGCGCGTTCCGACTCGATCTGATTGAGGATCTTCATCGCCTCGATGATACAGAGGATATCGCCCACCTTGACCTCCTGCCCCTCCTCGACGAAGGATTTGGCACCCGGCGAAGGTGATCGGTAGAAGGTGCCGACCATCGGTGAACGGGCGACGGAGGCGTCATCGACCTCGGGCGCGCTGGCACCGCCACCGGCGGGTGCAGCGGCTGGGGCCGTCGGGGCTGCCGCGGGTGCTGGCGGCGCTGACGCCGGCATCATGAACTGCGGGGCACCGCTTCCGTGACGGCTGATCCGGACCGATTCCTCGCCTTCGTGGATCTCGATCTCTGCGACGTTCGACTCATCGAGCAATTCGATCAGCTTTTTGACCTTGCGGATGTCCATGACTGTTGATCTTCTCGCCGTATCTGAATGCTTGTGTGCTTTGCTGCGAGGCCGTACGCGAGCGCCGGAGGCGTTTGGCCCCTCAGCGCGGTCCCGGCATACGCTCGAGCGCAGCCGCCAGTGCCAGCGCGTAGCCCTGTGCACCGAGGCCGCTGATCACGCCAACTGCGATATCGGAAAAGTACGAATGCGCCCGGAACGGCTCGCGCGCGTGGACGTTCGAGAGGTGAATCTCGATGAAGGGGATCTCGACCGCGAGCAAGGCGTCGCGCAGCGCAATGCTGGTGTGGGTGAATGCGGCAGGATTGAACAGGATGAAGGCAACGCCGTCATCACCGGCGCGATGGATGGCCTCGATCAGCTCGTGCTCGGCATTACTCTGCAGCATCTGCAGCCGATGACCGGCGGCAACCGTGGCCTTTGAGAGCTGCGCTTCGATCGTTGCGAGCGTTTCGACGCCATAGGTCTGGGGCTCGCGAGTACCGAGCCGGTTCAGGTTGGGGCCGTTGAGACAGAGGATTGTTGCCATGCTGATGCGGCCGCCGCTGCGGCTGCGCGGAGCTCCGACTGCTTGAACTTAGAATAATGGTCGAAATCGCAGGCAATGTCTGCGAACGCTCTTCAATCGGGCGCCTCCCGCCTGGATCAGCCCTTTCCATACAGGTTACGGCATCAGGCGATGATTTACAAAGACGAGGTTGCAAGAAGCAGTGCGGTATGCGGCCAATTGCGGGCTGTTGGGCGCCCATTCTCGAGTGTTTGGCCCGTCCCTTTGGCCGGAGCGTTTGGGATGAGTTCAAGGCGATCGGGCGATTCCGTGCGTCATCTCCGCTGTGCCAAGCGCGGTGCGATCTCGGCGTCGAGTACGGCCCCGTCGAGCTTGCCGGTCTGGCTGAAGATGCGTCGGCCGACGGCGTCGAATATCACCGTGAACGGCAGTCCGCCCGTGCGGTTACCGAGCTGCTTCGAGAGCCTGACGGTCTCGATATTGCCGAGTAGGATCGGGTAGTTGACCGGATGGTCGTCGAGAAAGCGGGCAACCGCATCGGCGCGGTCGATGCTGATACCGACGACCTGCAGCCCGCGGTTGGCATAACGCTGCTGCCAACTGTCGAGTATCGCCATCTCGCGCTGGCAGGGGAGACACCAGCTGGCCCAGAAATGGAGCACGAGCAGCTTGCCGGCCCAGCTGCTGCTTCTCACCTCGCGCCCGTCAAGGCGTGGCAGGCGCAGATCGGGGAGGGTCTCGATGTTTCCATCGGGCGACCCGACTGCGAGCCGCCGGGCCTCGGCGCTGTCGTCAGGGTCCAGCCAGCGTTCACCGAACAGCGCCAAGCCGATGCTGACCGAGCCGGCCAGCACCGTGACCGCGAAGACCTTGGCGACATTCACCGCCCGAACTCGTTCAGGTGCTCGGCGAACTCCTCAGCTGGAACGAATCCCACCAGCCGCCAGCCGCGGCGCTCTTCACCATCCTGATCGAAGAACAGCATCGCCGGCGGGCCGGGGATACCGAAGCGCTCCTGCATCAACGCCTTGTCCTCGGCATCGTTCGCCGTGACGTCGGCCTGCAGCAGCACGAAGCGCTGCATCGCCTGCTGGACCGCCGGATCGGGGAAGGTATAGCGCTCCATCTCTTTGCAGGACACACACCAGTCGGCGTAGAAGTCGAGCATCACCGGCTTGTCCTGGGCCGCGGCCTTGGCGACGGCCTGATCGAGGTCCTCGACGGTCTTGATACGCTCGAACTCTGGATGTGCCGCGGCCGTGCCGTGACCGCCGCCGGCGGGCGCGAGCCCGCGCAGCGGTTGGATGGTGTCCTTACCGCCCGCAGCGGCCCCGACCAGCATCAGCACCCCATAGACCAGCAGCGCGACGCCAAGTGATTTCCAGAGCTTGGACCAGCCGCTGGCCTCGGCACCGTGCTGGGTCAGGGCGCCGAGGTAGACGCCCGAACTGATCAGCAGCAGGCCCCAGAGCAGCATTGCGACCGCGGCCGGCAGCACACGCTCGACGAGCAGGACGGCGACGGCCAGTAGCAGGACCCCGAACACGGCCTTGACCGCATCCATCCAGGCGCCGGCGCGGGGCAGCAGCTTACCGGCCGAGGTGCCGATCGCGAGCAATGGCGCACCCATGCCGAGGCCGAGCCCGAGCAGCGCGAAGAAGCCGAGCAGCGCGTCGCCGGTCTTGCCGATGAAGATCAAGGCGCCCATCAGTGGCGGCGCAACACAGGGGCCGACGATTACGGCCGAGAGCGCGCCCATGATCGCGGCGCCGGTGAGGGTGCCGCCCTGCTGCTTGTTGCTGAGCTGGGTCAGCTTGGTCTGCCAGCTGCTGGGCAGCTGTAGATCGTAGAAGCCGAACATCGACAGGGCCAACGCAACGAACACCGCGGCAAAGGTGCCCAGCACCCAGGCGTTCTGGAAGGTTGCCTGCAGGTTGGCGCCGAACAGCCCGGCAATCACGCCGATCACGGCATAGGTCAGCGCCATCGCGAGCACATAGGCGAGCGACAGGAAGAAGGCCTTGCGGGTCGTGATGGTGTCGCCCTGACCGGCGATGATGCCCGAGAGGATCGGAATCATCGGGAAGACACAGGGCGTGAAGGCCAGCAGCAGACCGAGCACGAAGAAGATCGCGAGCGCGCCGAAGATGCCGGTCTGCGCCAGGCGAGCCGCGATCTGGTCTTGCTCTGAGACACGCTCCGGCGGTTCGCTGGCCGCGTCGGCGGCCTGGGCCGCTGCGGCTTGCTCCGTTCCGGCCGAGTCCGCGGTTTCCGTGGTGATTTCCGAGAAGGAAACGGTCGTCGTCGCCGGCGGCAGCTCGAGCGGGATGCGGTCGGTGACCGGCGGATAACAGATGCCGCGCTCCGCACAGCCTTGATAATGCGCGACCAGCGTGGCGGTCGTGGCGGCCTCGTGCGCGCGCAGCAAGGGCACCGTCAGCGCGACATCGCCGTGGTAGATCGCGACGTCTCCGATGGTGCCATCCGGGCGGACCGTGTCCGGCTTGATCTCCGCCGGCGGCAGTTCGTACTCGCCGATTCGAACACCGTCGGCGTCCTCGATCGAGAGAGCGATCTTCTCTTGGTAAAGGTAGGTCTCGGGCGCGATCTGCCAGCGCAGGGCGAGCGTCTGGGGACCCTCGACGCGGGTGTCGAGCTGGAACGCCTCTTCTGCCGGGAGGATGTCGTCCTCAAGGCCGAGGCCGAGCGACTGCGCCTTGGGTGGGCGACTCGAGGATTGCTGAGCGGGCTCGTCCGCGAGGGCCGTCAGCGATTGGGTCGGCAATGCGGCGTCGCCGGTCATCAGCCCGTCGGCGTTCGCGGTGTCCGCGCTCGCGGCTGGTTCGCTCGCGGCGCTCTCGACGGCGGCGAGCTGAGGCAGCTCGAGTAAGATGCTCTGACGCTGCGGCGGATAACAGAGTCCGGCGTCGGCGCAGCCTTGTGATTGCGCCTGGACCCGCACCACTCGACCCTCGTCGCCGCGCCGCTCGACTGGAAGCTGGGCCTCGACACGATCGCGATAGACCTCGACCTCGCCGAAGAAGGGATCGTTCTTGGTTTCGGCTGGCGGCAGCTCCGGGCTACCGAGCTCGAACCCCGGTGTTTGGCTTTCGAAGCGGAACTTCGAGCCGTAGAGATAGTAACCAGGCTCGATCTCCCAGCTGACCACGACCTGATCCGGGCTCGTTGCCGCGCCACCGATGCGAAATGCCTGATCCGGCGGCAGGAACTCGTCCTCGGCGACAGCGCCAGTCGCTAGGCCCATCCCGACGATGAGCAGCAGGAGGCCAACGCTCCAGTGGTGCAGACGGCGCTGCGGCCTGATGCGGCGGCACACCGCAGCGGCGTCCGCAATGGCGGCGCGGAGCAAGCCTGATCCGATGTTTGTCAGTGGTTTGTCGCAGTACATTGACGGACCCAATCTAGGTAGTTCTCGTGGCCGGAGGTGATCGGATGGCTGATCACCTCGGGAACCTCGTAAGGGTGGAGCGAGGCGATGCGCGCCGTCATCGGCGTGATGCAGGGCTCGGTGGTCTTGATGATCAACAAGACCTCTGTGTCGGTCTCCACTTGCGACTCCCAACGGTAGACCGAGGTGACGCCAGGTAACGCGTTGACGCAGGCGGCGAACCGTTCGCTGACAAGGGTTTCGGCGAGCGATTGCGCTGTCTCGGCGTTTGGGCAGGTGCAATAGGCCACATAGACCGGTTGGGAGTCAGATTGGTTGCTCATGGCGTTCTGTTTGGTTAGGAGTCGAGCTGGACACTGGGGTGGACACGGGAGCCGCTGAGCCAGCGGCGCGCATAGCGTAACGAAATCCAAGGGTGCGGGCTGCCCCGGTTTGAATCATGCAAATCCGGACAGATGTGCGGGAAATTCAGTCATCCCCCAACATGGGCCGGCACATGGGCCGGCGCCACCAGTGAGACCAGCGTCATGTGGATCTTCCTTCTCATCTTTGTCTTCGCACCACTGATCGAGCTCTACTTCCTGATTCAGGTCGGATCGGTGATCGGGGCCCTGCCGACGATCCTTCTGTCGATTCTGACCGCGGTGATCGGTGGTTATCTCGTTCGGATGCAGGGATTGGCGGTGCTGATGCGGGTGCGTTCGATGCTCGAGCGCGGCGAAACGCCAGCACTGGAGCTCCTCGACGGGGCAGTGCTCCTGCTATGCGGCTTTGCCCTGTTGCTGCCAGGCTTCATCACCGATGCGATCGGCTTTGCGCTGCTGGTGCCACCGTTTCGCCGGGCGCTGGTGCGGCGCTACGTCCAGGTCATGCCGGCTCAGGGGGAGGTGATCGTACGGCGAGAGACCTCGTCACGCCGGACCATCGAGGGCGACTGGCGGCGTAACGACTGAGCGCGCTGGCCTCGCTCGTCCGCGCCGATAGCGGGATTCCGAACGAAAGAGCGCAATGGCCCCTTGACAGCGCGCAGACGCTGCTTATTATTAGCACTCGCTCGGCATGAGTGCTAACACCCGACCGCAACAGTCGGGTGCGAACGGTACCAGCAGTTCGATACCGGTGCCGGACACAATCCGGCCCGGCCCACGCTTCACAACACTGAACCCAACTAACCCTGAGGGCTACCGCAAATGAAGATTCGTCCTTTGCATGACCGCATCGTGGTCCGCCGCATGGAAGAGGAGCGCACCTCCGCTGGAGGCATCGTGATCCCGGATTCCGCCGCTGAGAAGCCGATCCAGGGCGAGGTTCTCGCGGTCGGCAACGGCAAGATCATGGACAGCGGTGATACCCGCAACCTCGACGTCAAGGTCGGCGACAAGGTGCTGTTCGGCAAGTACTCCGGCACCGAGGTCAAGCTCGACGGCGAAGAATTCCTCGTGATGCGCGAGGACGACATCATGGGCGTCATCGAGGGCTGAGCCTTGCTCGAGCCCTGTTCCAGTATTCTTAGACATCAAACAGATTCGATCGAGGTAACAACGCGATGAGCGCAAAAGAAGTCAAGTTCGGCCTTGATGCCCGCAACCGGATGGTCGAGGGCGTCAATATCCTGGCCAACGCCGTCAAGGTCACCCTGGGGCCGAAGGGCCGCAATGTGGTGCTCGAGAAGTCGTTCGGCGCCCCGACCGTCACCAAGGACGGCGTCAGCGTCGCCAAGGAGATCGAGCTTGCCGACAAGTTCGAGAACATGGGTGCGCAGATGGTCAAGGAGGTTGCCTCCCAGACCAGCGATATCGCCGGTGACGGCACCACCACCGCGACCGTGCTGGCCCAGGCCATGGTACGCGAGGGCATGAAGGCGGTCGCTGCCGGCATGAACCCGATGGACCTCAAGCGCGGTATCGATAAGGCCGTCGAGGCGGCTGTCGCCGAGCTGAAAGACATCTCGAAGCCGTGCTCGAACAACAAGGAGATCGCCCAGGTCGGCACCATCTCGGCCAACGCCGATGAGTCGATCGGCGAGATCATCGCCGAGGCGATGGAGAAGGTCGGCAAGGAAGGCGTCATCACCGTCGAAGAGGGCAAGTCGCTGCACAACGAGCTCGATGTCGTCGAGGGCATGCAGTTCGACCGCGGCTACTTGTCGCCGTACTTCGTCAACAACCAGCAGAGCCAGACCGCCGAGCTGGAAGAACCCTTCATCCTGCTGCACGACAAGAAGATCTCGAACATCCGCGATCTGCTTCCGGTGCTCGAGGCCGTCGCCAAGGCCGGTCGTCCGCTGATGATCGTCGCCGAGGACATCGAGGGTGAGGCCCTGGCGACCCTGGTGGTCAACAGCATCCGCGGTATCATCAAGGTCTGCGCGGTCAAGGCGCCCGGCTTCGGCGATCGCCGTAAGGCCATGCTGCAAGACCTGGCCATCCTCACCGGCGGCACCGTGATCTCCGAAGAGGTCGGCCTGTCGCTCGAGAAGGCGACCCTGAACGAACTCGGCTCGGCCAAGCGCGTGCAGATCAGCAAGGATGAGACCACCGTGATCGACGGCGCCGGCTCGGACGCCGAGATCAAGGGCCGTTGCGACCAGATCCGCGCCCAGATCGAGGAGACCACCTCGGACTACGACCGCGAGAAGCTGCAGGAGCGCCTGGCCAAGCTCGCCGGCGGTGTCGCCGTGATCAAGGTCGGTGCTGCGACCGAGGTCGAGATGAAGGAGAAGAAGGCGCGCGTCGAAGACGCCTTGCACGCGACCCGTGCCGCGGTCGAGGAAGGCATCGTCGCCGGTGGTGGTGTCGCGCTGGTGCGCGCCCTGAACCGGATGTCCGCTCTGACCGCTGCCAACCACGATCAGGACGTCGGCATCAAGATCGCGCTGCGCGCGATGGAAGAGCCGCTGCGTCAGATCGTGATGAACGCCGGTGACGAGGCGTCGGTCGTGCTGCATAAGGTCGCCGATGGCGAGGGTAACTACGGCTACAACGCCGCCACCGGCGAATACGGCGATCTGGTCGACATGGGTATCCTGGACCCGACCAAGGTCACCCGGACCGCGTTGCAGAACGCTGCGTCGATCGCTGCACTGATGATCACCACCGAGGCGATGG
This sequence comes from Gammaproteobacteria bacterium, assembly GCA_009908845.1. Lineage (GTDB taxonomy): Bacteria > Pseudomonadota > Gammaproteobacteria > Chromatiales > Chromatiaceae > Lamprobacter. Next base: position 7,643 of record JAAAOQ010000025.1, on the reverse strand, counting down.
TGGCCGAGGAGCCGAAGGACGAGCCGGCGATGCCGGCCGGCGGTGGCGGCATGGGCGACATGGGTGGCATGGGCATGATGTAAGCCCTCGCCCTGCCCGCAGCGCCGACGCAGTCCCTGGCTGCAGTCGGCGCTGCCGCGCATTGACAGCCCCGCAATTGCGGGGCTTTTTTATGGGCTTGTCTCATGCAAGGGCTCGCGATTGCTGACGAAGCCCATGTGTGCCCGAGCGATTTTGCGGTACCGTATCAGTGTTTCCGTCTTGATCGAATCTGATCTGCCAATCAATCATCTCGGATGTCTTCGCGTTATTGCCTCTTGTTCACTGTCGCGCTGATCGCGTTTGCTAGCCTCGGCGTGCCGCCAGCGTCGGCCGCGAGTCTCGAGATCCGGTCCGGTGTTGCGTTGATCATCGATCATGAGGGCAATCGGCTGTTCGAGCGCAATCCCAACGAGGTCCGCCCGATCGCATCGATCACGAAGCTGATGACGGCGATGGTGGTGATCGATGCCGATGTGCCATTGGATGACCGTATCACCATCACCGAGGCCGATCGCGATCGGCTGCGCTGGAGCCGTTCTCGGCTGCGCATTGGTGAAGCACGCCTTTCCAGGCTGGATCTACTGCGAACGGCATTGATCTCCTCCGATAATCGCGCGGCGGCGGCCTTGGGTCGGACGACCTTTGCGGGCGGTACCGAGGCGTTCGTCGAGGCGATGAATGAGAAGGCGAGGGCGCTCGGTATGCACGACACCAATTTCGCCGACGCGAGCGGGTTGAATGCCGCGAACCAGTCGACCGCCGAGGACCTGGTGCGCCTCGTGAACGCGGCTGCCCAATACCCGTTGATCCGCGAGATCACCTCGACAGAGGAGACCGAGGTCGAGCCGCATGCCCATCGTGGGCCTTTGCCCTATCGCAACACCAATCCGCTGACCCGCGATGAGCGGTGGAAGGTGGAGCTCTCCAAGACCGGCTACCTCAATGAGGCGGGGCGTTGCCTCGTCATGCAAGCCGTGGTCGAGAACCGGCGTATCTACGCCATCTTTCTCAATGCCCAGGGGCAGCTGACACCGATCGGCGACGCCAACCGATTTCGGCGCTGGCTCCAGGAAACGGACGAGCTGAAGCCGATGAACTTGAGCGCGCGCGGGGGCTGATCATGGCGGGGCCTGACCCATGAGACTGCTGATCGATATCGGCAATACCAGCCTCAAGTGGGCGCTCTATCAAGATGGCGAGATCGCTCCGATGCGTTCGGCACGCCATTTCGAAGCGCTGCCAATCGATGTCATTGCGAGCTGGGAGCAGATCGACAGGGTCAGCAAGGTGCTCCTCGCCAGCGTGGGGCCGCAAGGTGTCCTCGATGCGGTCGTCGCTGCCGCGCGCGCCTGCTGGAATTGTCCAGTCGTCCGAATCGAGACCCGCGCCCAGGCGCATGGGGTCCGCATCGCCTATACCGAGCCATCCCGTCTCGGTGTTGATCGATTCTTGGCCTTGGTTGCGGCGCACTCATTACCCACGCCAGCGGCCGCCTCGAGTAGATCAGGTCGTCGTGCGGACACTGCCGCTGCCACCCTCATTGTCGACGTCGGCACCGCGATCACCTTCGACGGACTGCTGGCCGATGGGACCCACTTGGGCGGTCAGATCCTGCCCGGCATTGCGACGCTCCGGTCCAGCCTGCTGCAACATACCCAGCTGCCGGCGCACCAGACCCAGGATCACCCCGGGATCTGGGGCCGAGACACAGGCCCGGCCATCGCCGGCGCCAGCCTGCAAGCGCCGGTCGCCGTCGCGGAACGCCTAGTACACAGGCTCGAGCAGCAGGCCGGCGTGCCCCCGCGTCTCATCCTGACCGGTGGCGATGCCGAGCGGATCGCCACGCTCTTCGACACCCCACTCGAGCAGCATCCGGACCTTGTGCTGAGGGGGCTTGCTCGCTTCGGTTGAGCTGTAAGCCGAGGCCCGTCCCTGACCCCTCTGCTGGCGCTCGCAGTGGTCCGCTTAGCGTTTAGCCATCGATCCTCGGAGAGGGGAGAGACCGAGCCTTGCCTACTGCTGTTGCGGGCTTATGCTTTGGACTGTCTGGTGCACTGATCCTGAGGTTGCCACGCGATGTCTGACACTCCCGGAGACGAGCTGGAGGTGTTGAACGATGGGCCGCCGGGTGCGGACTGGACCCTGGTCCTGGCCCATGGTGCGGGTCAGGGCATGGACTCACCCTTCATGGCACAGATCGCCAGTGCACTGGGCCGAGCGGATGGACGGGTGATCCGCTTCGAGTTCCCTTACATGGCCGAGATGCGGCGCACCGGCAGGCGCAAGCCGCCGAACCGGGAGCCTGTATTGCTGGAATGCTGGAATCAGGTCATCGACCGGGAGCTTGCCGCTGGTAACGACGCTCGACGACTGCTAATCGGCGGCAAGTCTTTGGGCGGGCGCATGGCGAGCCTGGTCGCTGACGAGTGCGGCGCCGCCGGGCTGGTCTGCCTCGGCTACCCGTTCCATCCGCCGGGAAAGCCAGACCAGCCGCGCACGGAGCACCTGCGGGTCCTGCGCACGCCGACGCTTATCTGTCAGGGTACCCGCGATCCCTTCGGCAAGCCGGAAGAGGTCGCCGGATATACGCTCGCCCCGTCTATCCGACTGGCTTGGATCGAGGACGGGGATCACAGCTTCAAGCCGCGCAGGCAATCCGGCCGTACGTGGGAGCAGAACCTGGACCAAGCGGTGAAGGCCGTTCTCGACTTCGTCGCTTCGCTGTGAGGGGGGGTCGTCCGTGCTGCCGCGCGCTGCACCAGCCCTGCGCAACGGCGGACCGCCATAACTTGGCCATAGAACATCCATCGACGCCGACGCAGATCAATAGAGTCATCTCTGTGCATGGTCTAGACTTCTGCGAACCATTTCACAGTGTTCTGATGATGCCTTCAATGGACAGCCAGACAAGCTCCTTAGATCCAGGCGAGACGTTGCAAGCCTACCTTGCCTCGTTGCGGGAGGATTTGCATCGCTCGCTAGTTGAGTCGTTGCGGCGTCTCGTTGAGCCCGATCGTGCTGAGCACGCCGACGTAGCCAACATCAGCGCTGCGTTCGAGTTCGTGGTGGATGGGTCGCGACAACGGCGTTGAGGAATCCAGTCCGGCGCCAGGGACACCTCCGCGGCGTCTTCGCTACCCGCGCCCCGAGGCGCCCGAACCTGATCGCGCTGAGAAGGACGCTGGATCATCGAAGCGCGACACCAACGTCGACGCTGGCAGATCATCGTGGAGCCAGACGGGCTGAGCTACTGCTCGTCGTCGTCACCGCCTATCCGATGACAAGGTGAATCAATAAGATCATCGTATCCCGAAGTGACCGTTCGCCGCGGACGTCCATTGGCGGCCTACCTCTACCTTCCTCGCACGCCGGGCGACAAGAGCGATCATGTCGAACAGGCTGGCGTTTGCCAGGGTTACGGGCGAACTCGCTGTGCGCTGAAAGGGCGCTTACCGGGCGGGTAGGGCGCTGATCACGGGGTCATATAGGCAGCCATGCTGAACGCCGGGCGAGATCTATGTGCAGGCCCTGAACCCTGTGGAGCCTTCTGTCCGGCGATCAGACGAATCTGTTGGGGCTTCTAAGTCTCTGTTTTAATTGGAGCTGGCGGACGGATTCGAACCGACGACCTGCTGATTACAAATCAGCTGCTCTGCCAACTGAGCTACGCCAGCAATGCGGGGGACTGCGGTCGGAGGCAGGTCAGCGGTGGAGCGTGCAGACCGTGCCACGAACGCCCAAGTGTAGGCCAAGAGACGGCGCGACTCAATGTGATGGCGTCACGGAAAGGCCCTCGATACTGAGGTCATCGGGAACATCTGACCCGGTCTCGGCTTGACGCCCTCTCGGCTGGTACCCTGAGTTTGTCATTCGTCGAACAGGGCCGCTCCAGATGCAAACCGCCTTCGTGACTGGAACCAGCTCAGGACTCGGGCGTGGACTGGCGTCGGTGCTCAGTGCGCAGGGCTGGGCCGTGTATGGCTGTAGCCGACGCGGCTGCGATCTTCCTGGCGTACGGGATGTCCGCTGCGATCTCACCGACGCAGCCGCTGTGCCGGCGAGTCTGGATGGCCTTGTCGGTGGGCTCGAGCGGCTGAAGTTGGTGATCCTCAATGCCGGCATGCTCGGCGAGATCGGGGAGCTGAGCGCGATGTCGCTGGCTGATCTCAAGCGGGTGATGGACGTCAATCTCTGGGCGAACAAGGTCCTGATGGATTGGCTGCACGCCTGGGGTCGGCCGATCGGGCAGGTCGTGATGATCTCCTCGGGCGCTTCGGTGCTCGGTAACAGGGGGTGGGGTGGCTATGCACTGTCCAAGGCCGCGCTCAATATGCTTGCCAAGCTCTATGCTCACGAGTTCCCGGACACCCACCTAAGCGCGCTCGCCCCCGGTATCATCGATACGGCGCTGATGGACCATCTGTGCGAGGAGGCGGACGCCCAGGCATTTCCGGCACTGCGGCGTCTGCGCGCGGCTCGCGGCACCGATGCCATGCCGGGGCCGGTGGAGGCGGCTGAAAAGGTGGTCGCGGTATTGCCTCGCCTCAAAGACTGGCCGAGCGGCAGCTTCATCGATATCCGCGAGATCCTCGATCCCGAAGGCTATGCACAGCTCTATGGGGATAGGGCGCTAAAGCGCTGAGCGCATGGGCTGGGGTTGGGGCTGCCCCCTATCTCTGGCGCTCGAAAGGAAGGTGGCGTGCCCGGGCTAGCGGTCATCATTCCAGCGCGTCAGCACTGGTCGATGATCGGCGCCGTTCCAGCGTTTGCCGGTCGCCGGTGGGGTGGTCGCGGTTGAGAATCCGGCGGCTTGTGGGCCGGCGACCAGGATATGATCGATGGCACCACCGGGAAAGCGGCGCAGGACGTAGGTGGAGTCGAGCGCGTCCGAGAGCAGTCGCGCGCTGGAATCGATGCCGAGCAGCAGCGCGATGCTGTCGTCATAGCCGTCGCGACCGCCGGGCCCGCAGATGCCTTGGCAAATCCCGGCGGTCGGGGCGCAGTCCTGATGCGGGTCGGTGCCGACGCGCAATACCCGTCCTGGCGCCTGGATGTTGAAGTCGCCGGCGATCATCAGGGTGCGGCCTTGGTCGAGCGCATCGGCGGCATCGGCAGCCAATCCGGCGGCCTGGATCTCGCGCACGCGGGCGCTCTCGCGATCCTCGGCGGTGCAGTCCTGACCGCGGGATGACTTCCAGTGGACGCCATAGAGGCGCCAGCCATTGGCCAGATCAGCGCGCAGGAAGCCGCGCGCCGGCGGCGGATCACCGGTATTCAGCGTCAGCCTGAGCGATTCGGCTGGCCGCACCCGGGCCGAGGTGCGCGGCGGATAGCGGTCACCGTCCCGCCGCGGACCGGTGGTGTCCCATTCGGCCACGGCTTCGATCGGTAGCCTGCTCAGGATCGCGACCTCGAGCGACTTGTGCCAGGCGCCGGTGATGCGCACCGGCGGCGAGAAGTCGCTCATCGCCCAGTGCGCGAAGCCGCCGGCCGCCGCTGCGGCCTCGACCTGCTCTTGGTCGACAAGCTCCTGGAGCACGAGCACTTCGACTGGGCCGACCTCGGCGAGCGCCCGTTCGACCCGCTCGGCGATCACCCCTGGGCTGACGTCTCCGCCTTCGATGTTCCACGTCATGACCCTGATCTCGGCGGCTTGAGCTGCGATCCCTGTGGCTTGAGCTGCGATAAGAAGAAGCAGCAGGCCCACGCCTGTGAGCAGCCGTCCCAGCTCTAGCATTGACTGGCGTCCTGAAGGTCTGGGGCGAGTCGAGCAGGTCTCTGCCGGTGAGGCGGCAACACCGACGCCCGCGCCGGTTCGGTGCTGAATGTTCGCCACAGTTTTGGAGCGACCCGCGAGGCCCATGAGCGATCGGCCATCGCCACCTGCGCAGCGGTTCCTGAATGGCGTGGGCATAGCAGCTCGCTCCGGCGCCTACTCAATCCGCGCGGACCGCTTCGAGCAACTCAGGTGAATCATTGCTGGGCTTGTTGACGGAGCGCGAGATAGGATAGGCCACCCATCCCGGTGGGTCCGCCGGCTTCAGCAGGGCCTGCGCTTGCCCCTGATCGGCCGATCCGGTTCCCAGCCAGGTGTCGTAGTCGCTCGGGTCCAGGATCACCGGCATCCGGTCATGGATCGGCGCCAGCAAGGCATTCCCCTCTGTGACGATGATCGTGCAGGACTCGATCACTGATCCCTCCTCGCCCTCCCAGTGCTCCCAGAGCCCGGCCATCGCGAATACCTGCTGATCCTTGCGGCGGATGGCATAGGGAGTCTTGGCGCGCTCGCCGGGCTGCCACTCGTAGAAGGCATCGGCCGGGATCAGGCACCGTCGTTTGGCGAACGCGGCCCGATAGGCCGGCTTGTTGGCAACGGTCTCAGCGCGGGCATTGATCATGCTGTAGCGATTATCCGGCCCGTCCGACCAGAACGGCACCAGGCCCCAGCGCAGCCGGGTCAGTTCCCGCTGTCCATCCTCGCCCAGGCGCACCGCTAGCACTGGTTGGGTCGGTGCCAAGTTGTAGCGGGGCTCCGGCTGCAGGTCGGTCTCTAGGTCGAAGTGCCGAGCGATAACCTCGGGGTCCGAATACTGGGCGAAACGACCACACATGGCTGCTGTCCTCGTCGTGATGGTGGCTGACCGTGAACGGCGCCGCTTAACTCTGAAACAATGGCCGCGAGCGGCTCATGCTCCGGGGGCTTGCCGCCCTGATCGTTAGAACGTTTGCAGCAGTTGCGCAGATGTCGCTCAGATCCGTTCAGGCGCGACGCGGGCGCTGACCAGCCCGATGCCGTGACTTGCTGTCGCGCTGCTTGGCCCCATGCCGCTTGGCACCATCTCGCTTGGCACCGTCCCGGCTGCCTAGGTCCGTCGCGGGCTGAACGCTCGGCACCAGGTGCCGCTTGCCGTTGCCGATCAGGTCGGCGCGGCCCATGCGCCGCAGGGCCTCCCGCAGCAGCGGCCAGTTGTCGGGGTCGTGCCAGCGCAGGAATGCCTTGTGCAACCGGCGCTGGCGCTGCCCGCGGACCACGCTGACGCGCTCGGCGCCTGGGCGCACCGGCTTAAGCGGGTTCCAGCCGCTGTGGTACATGGCCGTCGCCAGTGCCATCGGGGTCGGCAGGAATCCCTGCACCTGGTCGGGACGGAAGCGGTTGCGTTTGAGCCAGAGCGCGAGATTCAGCATGTCCTCGTCGCTGCTGCCGGGGTGGGCGGCGATGAAGTAGGGGATCAGGTACTGCTCCTTTCCGGCCTCGCGCGAGAACTGCTCGAACAGCTGGCGGAAGCGCTCGAAGCTGTCGATGCTGGGCTTGAGCATCTTGTCCAATGTGGCGCGCTCCGTGTGCTCCGGGGCAATCTTCAGATAGCCGCCGACGTGATGTGTGACCAGCTCGCGCACGTACGCGGGCGAGTGCACCGCGAGGTCGTAGCGCAAGCCAGAGGCGATCAGCACCCGCTTGACGCCGGGCACTGCGCGCGCCTTTCGGTAGAGCCCGATCAGCGCCGAATGATCGGTGCGCAGGTTATTGCAGGCCTCGGGGTAGACGCAGGAGAGCCGCCGGCAGGCCGACTCGATGGCCGGGTCGCGGCAACCGAGGCGGT
>JAAAOQ010000190.1 GCA_009908845.1 Gammaproteobacteria bacterium | reverse complement strand
TACAACGCGGAGTATCTGCGCCTGCATCGGACCTTGGACGGGCTCGGTATCGGGGTCGACCTGCTACTGTTTACCGAGGCGGAGTTCGAGCAGAAGCGCGACTGGTGGACAACCCCGGTCTATTGGGCATCCAGGGAAGGCAAGGTGCTCTATGAGCAGCCATAGCGCCCAAGCGCGAGCGCTGTTTGATGCGGCGCTGCGCGATCGGTTGACCCTTCGGCTGTTGCGCGAGTCGGGTCAAGCCCCTGAAGAGATGATGGGCTTTCACGCCCAACAAGCCTGCGAGAAGTTCATCAAGGCCGTGCTGGTGATGCATGGCGTCGTCTTCGAGCGCACCCATGATCTTGCCGCGCTCGCGGCCCTTTGTGACGCCCACGGCGTCCCAGCCCCAGCGGACCGGAATGCGCTGCGCATCCTCAACAACTTCGCCGTCCGCTTTCGCTACGACACCTGCCCGGCCGCCCTGATCGACATCGTCGCGACGTCCAGCTTGGTAGAGACCTTGACCGAATGGGCAACACGGGAGATCGCCTCGTCATGAATGATTTCTTGGGACAGATTGAATGTCAAATCCTGCCAGATCGTACACACCCTTTTGGCTTTTGAAGCAGCGCTCCAGGAAGGGTAGAAGGGCCCCGGAACAGGATCTATTTTCCGATGCAGAACTCGCTGAAGAGACGGCCAAGGAGGTCGTCGCTGCTCACCTCGCCCGTGATCTCGCCGATGGCGCGCTGCGCGAGCCGCAGCTCCTCAGCGACCAGCTCCGGCGGTGCCCCTGCCGCCTGCGCCCGCTCGGCCTCGCCGAGGTGGCGATCACAGCGGCGCAGCGCATCGAGGTGGCGGCGCCTGGCGAGGAACTCGCCGCTGTCGGGGCCCGAATAGCCGGCGGACGACCTGAGCTGGTGGCGCAGCGCCTCGAGTCCGGCCCCGGTCAGCGCCGAGCAGCCGATCGCAGGGGTTCCGTCGGGCCAGGCCATCGGGCCCGGCGGATCGCCGGTGCGGTCGATCTTGTTCCAGATGATGGTCGTCGGCACCGACGGCAGCGTGGAGAGTTCCGCGATGCCCTCGGCGGGTGCGCGCGGCGACCGTGATCCGGCGGTCGCGTCCACCACCAGCAGCAGCGCATCGGCGTCGGCGATCTCGGCTCGGGCGCGCCGGATGCCTTCCTGTTCGATCGGATCTTCGCTCGGGCGCAGCCCGGCGGTGTCGACCAGGCGCACCGGCAGGCCGTCGATCTGGATCTCCGCGCGCAGCAGGTCGCGGGTGGTTCCTGGAATCGGCGTGACGATCGCGGTCTCTTCGCCGCAGAGCGCGTTGAGGAGGCTCGATTTGCCGGCGTTGGGTGCCCCCGCGATGACCGCCAGGCGCCCTTCGCGCACCAGCGCACCCTGGCGCGCACTGGTGCAGAGATGGTCGAGGTCGGCGCGGATCGCCGCGAGAGAGGCTGCGGTCTCGTCGCTCGGACCGAGCTCCTCGTCCGGGAAGTCGAGGGCCGCCTCGAGCGAGACCCGCAGCCGCGTCAGCGACTCGGCCAACGCCGAGACGCGACGCGACAGGGCGCCGTGCAGGCTGCGGCTGGCGAGCCGCGCCTGGGTCGCTGTGGCGCTGCCGATCAGGTCGGCGATGGCCTCGGCCTGGGCCAAATCGAGCTTGCCGTTGAGGAACGCCCGTTCGCTGAACTCGCCCGGGCGCGCCTGGCGAGCACCGAGCCCGAGCACCCGCTCCAAGAGCAGATCCAGCACACGCGGCCCGCCGTGGCCATGAAGCTCGAGCACATCCTCGCCGGTGAACGACGCCGGCCCCGGGAACCACAGGGCCAGGCCCTGATCGATCGCGTCCCCGTCGGCCCCTCGGAAGGACGCCAGCGCAGCCAGCCGAGGCGTGGGCACGCGACCGAGGGTCGCGGCGGCGATCGCCGCCGCCGCCGGCCCGGAGATCCGGATGATCCCGACCGCCGCGGCGCCGGGCGCCGTCGCGATCGCGGCGATAGTATCGCGGCCGGCCGCCGCCATCACGGGCGCGCGCCGCCCGGGCGCGCGCTCAGGTCCCCTTCTTGGATTTCTGCCCGTGCGCAGGCGCCCGCTCGATCTGGCGGGTGATGTACCACTGCTGCGCGATCGAGAGCAGGTTGTTGGTGGTCCAGTAGAGCACCAGCCCGGACGGGAAGAAGGCGAAGAACACCGTGAACACGAACGGCAGGGCCATGAAGATCTTGGCCTGCATCGGGTCCGGCGGCGGTGGGTTGAGCTTCTGCTGCACGAACATGGACACGCCCATGATCAGCGGCAGGATGTAGTAGGGGTCGGGCTCGGTGAGGTTGTCGAGCCACAGGATGAAGGGCGCATGGCGCAGTTCGACGCTCTCGAGCAGCACCCAGTAGAGCGCGATGAAGACCGGGATCTGCACCAGGATCGGCAGACAGCCGCCGAGCGGATTGATCTTCTCCTTCTTGTACAGATCCATGAAGGCCTGATTGAGCTTCTCCTTGTCGTCGCCGTAGCGGTCCTTCAGCGCCTGGATGCGCGGCGTGAGCTTGCGCATGTTGGCCATCGAACGGTAGCTGGTCTCCGAGAGCTTGTAGAAGACCGCCTTGATCAGGATGGTCAGGATGATGATCGACCAGCCCCAGTTGCCGACCAGCGCGTGGATCTTGCTCAGCAGCCAGAAGATGGGCTCCGCGAGGATCGTCAGCCAGCCGTAGTCGACCGCGAGCTCGAGGCCCGGCGCGATCTCGGCGAGGCGATCCTGCAGCTTGGGGCCGGCGAACAGCCGGTCCTCGAAGGTGTGGCTGCCGCCGGCCGGCACGACCACCGAGGGGGAGTAGGTGCCGATGATGTAGCGGTCGCCACCATCGCCGACGACCTTGGTGTAGAAGGTCTGCTGCACCGCGGACGGCGGGATCCAGGCAGCCAGGAAGTAGTGCTGCATCATCGCGATCCAGCCGTCGGTCACCTGCAGATCGAGCGAGCGCTTGCTCATCTCGCCGAAGGATTCCTTGGTGTACTTGACCTCGGGACCGTAGTAGACGCCGCCCGTATAGGTATAGATGAAGCTCGACTTGCCCGGATCGTAGAGCTCGGTGCGCTGCAGCTGTTCGTAGTCGCGCGCCGCGATCGGCGCATCGCTGCCGTTGATGATCTCCTGCGAGGCCTGGACCAGGTAGCGCCCGCGCTCGAAGCGGTAGCGCTTGACCACCTCGATGCCGGCGTCGTTCTGCC
>JAAAOQ010000074.1 GCA_009908845.1 Gammaproteobacteria bacterium | reverse complement strand
TACCCACAGGCCCTGCAACAAACTGTTTAATAAAAGAAAGAAGAGGTGCGTAACGAGAATTCGGTGCCAATAGTTGACAGGTCAAAACATATCAGCCCCGACTGTCGTCGAGGCATGTCGCCGAGGTCAGTGAGCACCCCGATCATAGTGCGCCGCATCGACCTCCTGGTCGCGATAGTGCGGATCGGTCCAGGCGCGCGGCAGCGCCTCTCCAGACGGGAAGCGCAGGTTCTGCTTCGCCACGGCTTCGGGGTCCTGTTCCTCCTCGCCGTAGTCCAGTCGCATCGCGACCTGCTCATGCATTGGGTTCATCAGGTCTTGCAGCTCAACGACCTGCATCAGCTTTCCGGTTGAGTGGTGCTTGAGAATCATGGGTCCTCCAGGATCGGCTGTTGGCGGGGTCCCGATCGCGACCTTTGGGTCGAGACCGGACGCCGCGGTCTTTGAGAATCCGCCCGGGATCACCGGCTGCCATGGGCGCTGGCCAGTCCCCGCGCGGCCTGCCAGTACCGCTGCATTCGGCGGTCCAGGTGCTTCGGCTTCTCGGCATACAAACGCCGGCCCAGCCAGTAGGCATCGTCCCGCAGCTGAGTGCTGCGCTGGGCAGCGAGTGCTAACAGGATCTGCTCTGGATCATTGGCTGGGCTCAGCGCCTCGGCCTCGTGCAGCACCTGCTCGAGCACCGCCAGATCATGATCATCGCCGAGCCAATCGCCGAGGCGCTTGACCTCCTGATGCAGCGGCTTGAGGAGATGCGGCCAGGCTGGACGCAGAAGCCTGACCTGATAGCGCAGATACTTGGCGCGCTTGCGCCATTCGTGGAAGACAGCGACACCGGGCTCGGCATAGGCCTGCCGCATCGCGCGACGCCCCCGCCTGTAGGTCTTGCGCAGGCCAGGTCCGAGCAGGGACCAGCCCGCATCGTCTGCCGCCTCGGCTGGAAGCTCCCAGTCCGGGACCCGCTCGCGCGCCTCCCACAGCAGGCTGCGCGTCTCGCCGAGCTGCTCGGTCAGGTCGCGTCCGGCCGCGGCCGTCGCTGCCTTGTGCGCCTCGAGCCCCTCGCGCAGCGGAAGGAGCGGTTCGGGCTCGAGATTCGCTTGGAAATGCTCGATCAAGGCATCGTAGGTCTCGAGCGCCGCTTCGGCGTCACGCAGCACCGAGAGCACGGCGGCGGCCTCACGGAACGCCGCATTCTCGCGCTTGTAGAGCGCCGGTGCGGCCGGCCGCAACAATCGCAGCAGGCCGCGCAGCTTCTTGCAGTCCTTGCGCACCTCATGGACGGCCTCATCGGCATCGGACCCGGCCCCATCGATCTGCGCGATCGCGTGATCGATCAGGGCCAGTGCGATACGGCGCGTTTCGGCATCGAGCGGTTGCGTTGGATCGAGCTCGTAGGCCATCGCACTCAGGTGCTCTGCTTGCTTCCGGTGTTGCCGGATGCCTCCGGCTGTTCATGCGCGTCCGCGGCACCCTGTGCCTTCGGCGTTGATTCTGGGCTGTCGTTCACGACCGCCCCCTCATCGGTCTCGCTGAGCCTGACCTCCTCGAAATGATCGGCCAGCATGACCTTCAGATTCTTGTGGCCGACCTGCTCATGGCACTCGATGCAGCCCTCTCCGACGTCACCGCCGAAATAGGCCTTGTGCGCCGCGAGCGCGGCCGGATCATCGCTGGTCGCGTCCTTCAGCGCCGCATGGCAGCTCAGGCACCCGGAATCGTAGACATAGTCTCCACGCTCCTCGAGCTGGGCGATCCAGTCGGGCTTGTGGAACGGATAGATCGCCTGGGCAATCGCATCGCGCATCCCGGTCGTGCCCTTCGCCACCAGGTGATTCACGGCGTTGTCATGCGGCAAGTGACAGTCGGTGCAATGCGCGACGACACCGCCGGGATTATTGCCGCCATGGACATCCTGCGCATGCGAGGTCGCAAAGGGGTCCATCGTGTGGCAACTGGTGCAGAATTCGGCGTCCGAGGTCTCCTCGATCATGGTCTCGGTGCCGACCCAGCCGGCCGCCATCACCGCGGGCACCACAACTGCAACAACAATCAGAAACAGGATCAGGCGTCGAAGCCAACGCTTGTTCATGGGGATCGCTCCTCAACTCGATTCGCTCGTCAGGATGGAGGGGCCCGCCAACGACGACCCGCAGATGGTCAGGACGGGAATTGCAGACCCATGCCCGTCGGGCCTCGGCCAGGGCTCATCCGGGACTCAGCTGGGAGTCAGCCGGCACTCAGCCGGCACTCACCTGGGGAGGCTCTGCTGGGGGGCTCACCCCCCTGGCTGCGGCCGCCCGTAGACGTCGTACAGCACAGTCTCGAGACGCTCATTGATCGGTTCGTTCGGATCGAACGGCGGCGCCTCCTCGATGCGATCGGCCGGGACATCGGCGATCACCTGGCGCTCTACCCAATCGATCTCGGCCACCGCATCGACCGGCAGCAGAACCTTCTTCGAGAGCGGGAGCCGAGAGGTGTCGACGACGAATGCTCGCAGCGCCCAGCTGTCGTCATTGACGATCAGGTCGACGACGCGGCCGACCTTCTCGACACCGGCGCCTTCGTCCTCGGTGCTTGCACCGACGACGCTGTAGCCGGTGACCTCGCGGACCGAGCGCAGATGGCTGTCGCCACCCGCCTCAGGCTCGGCGTCGTCGAGGGTCGCGCCGCTCGTTGTCGGCTCCGGCTCGATGCGCACCTCCTGGGTGCTCGTCAGGCTCGCCGGGATCGGAAAGTCGCCCCAGAGCCCGCTGCCAAGCCAATAGCTCGGCAGCGCATGGACCTCGTTGTAGAGTTGCTCGTAGCGGCGTGAGACGGGCGCGTCGACATCCAACGGCGGGCTTTGCTCGATCTGGGCCTTGGTCAAATCGACGGGCATCCGCTTGCGTTCCCAATCCGGCGCCTCGAGTTGGACCGGCGAGATCAGCACCTTGCGTCCGGACAACCAGCCGCCGGTGTCGGCCACCATGTAGCGCAACGTCCAGAGCTCGTCATCGAACAGGAAGTCGTGGCAATGGCCGATGTCGCCATCGAGCGCCTCGAGCCGGTAGCCCTCGGGTTCGGCAAGGCTTCTGAGCATAGGGTCCTCCGTTCGTGGATATCGGCGCAGCGCGGCCAAAGGCCGCCGCACCGCTGCCTTGCGAACAGAGAGCAGAAATCGGACCAGGTTGGTACTAGAACGACCCGCAGTCAGCCCGATGGCCAGCCCAGAACCGGCCCAGCATCGG
>JAAAOQ010000028.1 GCA_009908845.1 Gammaproteobacteria bacterium | reverse complement strand
GCTCGCCGGCCTCTGGGCCGACATGAACGCCGGCTCGGCGTTCTCACCGGTGCTGCGCGCGCCGATCCCGCACTTCAACGGTGGCCTGTTCGCCGACCCGAGCGCATTGCCGCTGACCCGCGAGCAGATCGACCTGCTGATCGACGCCGCCCGCGCCGACTGGAAGGAGGTCGAGCCGGCCATCTTCGGCACCCTGCTCGAGCGCGCGCTGGACCCGATCGAGCGCCACAAGCTCGGCGCCCACTACACCCCGCGCGCCTACGTCGAGCGCCTGGTGCTGCCGACCGTGATCGAACCGCTGCGCGCCGACTGGGCTAACGTCCAGGCCAGCGCCTTCCAGCTCGACCAGGACGGCAAGCGCGACCAGGCCATCGACGCCGTGCGCGCCTACCACCGCCAGCTGTGCACGGTGCGCGTGCTCGACCCGGCCTGCGGCAGCGGCAACTTCCTCTATGTGACCCTGGAGCATCTCAAGCGGCTCGAGGGCGAGGTACTCGCGGCCCTCGGCGATCTCGGCTTCACCCAGCAGGGCCTGGAGCTCGAAGGCGGTACCGTTAGCCCGGAGCAGATGCTCGGCCTCGAGACCAATCCGCGCGCCGCGCGCATCGCCGAGACCGTGCTCTGGATCGGCTACCTGCAATGGCACTTCCGCACCTTCGCCAAGACCCCGCCGCGCGAACCGCTGCTCAAGGACGCCCACAACATCGCCAATCGCGACGCCGTGCTCGCCTGGGACGCGATCGAGTATGCGCGCGACGACCAGGGCCGCCCGATCACCCGCTGGGACGGACGCACGCTGAAGTCGCACCCGGTCACCGGCGAGCCGGTCCCGGACGAGCAGGCCCGCGTGCCGGTGGAGCTCTACCAGAACCCGCGCCCGGCCGACTGGCCGCAAGCCGACTTCGTGGTCGGGAATCCGCCGTTCATCGGCGCCTCCACGATGCGCCGCGCCTTCGGGGACGGCTATGTCGAGGCCCTGCGCAGGGCCATCCCGGCCGTGCCCGAATCGGCCGACTATGTGATGCACTGGTGGCACAAGGCCGCCGAGCGGGTGCGCGCCGGCCAGCTCCAGCGCTTCGGCCTGATCACCACCAACAGCCTGCGCCAGACCTTCAACCGACGCGTGATCGCGCAGCAGATGGCGCAGAAGGCGCCGCTCTCGCTCGCGTTCGCGATCCCGGACCATCCCTGGGTCGACACCGCTGATGGCGCCGCCGTGCGCATCGCGATGACGGTCGGCCAGCCCGGCAGTGGACCGGGCGAGCTGCGCACCGTCGTTGCCGAGCGCCTCGCGCATCGAGGATGTCCATGGCGCAGAGCACAGCCGCATTGGCAGCTGATGCGCGCGAGTTGGCTTGGGCAGGCCCTCAGAGCGGCCTTTGCTCTATGATGCGGCTCATGAATCAACCGCAACCGGAGCCGAGCGATGAACCCCTTGTCTCACATCGATCCGGATGATCCCTATCCGGAGAGCGATGGTCAGCCGATGGCCGACAATACCGAGCAGTATCAGTGGCTGGTGAAGATCAAGGAGAATCTGGAGATCCTGTTTGCCGATGAGCCCGATGTCTTCGTCGCCGGCGATCTGCTCTGGTATCCGGTGCCCGATCGGCGCGAGACCGGCCCGATCGCGCCCGATGTGTTCGTCGTCTTCGGCCGGCCCAAGGGACGGCGTGGCTCCTATCGCCAATGGGAAGAAGACGACATCGCGCCGCAGGTTGTCTTTGAGATCCTGTCACCTTCCAACAGCGCCGCGGAGATGTCTAGCAAGCTGGACTTCTATGATCGCTACGGGGTCGAGGAATACTACGTCTATGACCCGGATCGGCACTCGCTGAGCATCTGGATGCGCCAGGCTGGTGATCAGTCCACGTCTGCGGTCGAGCAGACGTCCACCGTCGAGTCCACCCACGAACCGGCGTCGGGCAGTCAGGACTCCCGCCCAAGGCTTACCCGGCAGTCGCATATTCATGGTTGGACCAGTCCGCTGCTCGGGGTGCGTTTCGCGCTCACGCCCGAGACGCTGCTGCTGTACTACCCCAATGGTCAGCCGTTCTTGACCTCGGTGGAGCTGGCACGGCGCGCCGAGGAGGCTGCCACGCGGGCTGAGCAGGAGTCTATGCGGGCTGAGCAGGCAGCGATGCGCGCCGAGCAGGAAGCGATGCGCGCCGATGCCGAGCATACCCGCGCCGAGCGCTTAGCGGAGCGCCTGCGTGCGCTTGGAGTGGACCCCGAATCGCTATGAGGGCGCGTTAGCCTCAGAAGGCCTAGCGGATCAGCCCCGAGACAAAGCGCGCTGCTTCGGCTTGAAGGCGATCCCTATCCGGACAGCGATGGGCAGCCGAGGAGCGACGAAACCCAGCAGCATCGGTGGTTGCAATCGTCATCTCGGACCGTTTGGCTCGGCGGCGACGGGCAACCGAGCAACCAGATCGATCAGCGCGGCCTGCCCGGCATGGCCACTGCCTTCCTGAAGCTCGCGCTCGTACTCCTCGAGCTGAAGGATCTCCATCTGCGCAAAGGCGTCGCGCAGCAGCTCGTGCGTGTACAGCAGCTCGGCACAGGGCGGGCCGCCGGTGCCGTAGGCGAGCTGAGCGGGCGTGAAGCCATGCAGCAGGAGCAGACCTCCGGGCGCGAGGGTCCGCTGCATGCCGGCGAAGATGGCGCCCCGCAACGCGGGGTCGGCGAACTGGATGAAGATGGCCACGACCAGATCGTAGGCGTCCGGCTCCCACTGCCAGTGCGCGAGGTCGGCGTCGCGAAAATCGACCTCGACGCCACGTTCCGCGGCGAGCCGTTGCGCCTTGGCCAAGGCCACCCGGGAGCTGTCCAAGGCCGTGACCGCGAGTCCCTGCTCTGCCAGGTAGACGGCATTGCGCCCCTCGCCCTCCGCGACCACCAGCACGCGCTGACCCGGCCGCAGCCGCTCGCGCTGCGCCACCAGGAACTGACTCGGCTCGGTGCCGTAGAGATAGTCCTCACGGTCGAAGCGTTGATCCCACATATCGCGTTTCTCTGATGCTCAGTGTCGATGGACAGTTGTTGGTTGGGTCCCGGCTGAATCTAGATGAACCCGCCCACCGCGCAAGCGTCCGCGAATCAGCACAAAGAACAACGGCACGAAGAACACCCCGACAATCGTCGAGGCCACCACTCCGCCGAGCACCCCGGTGCCGATCGCCTGCCGGCCACCGGCACCGGCACCACTGCTGATGGCCAGCGGCACCACGCCGAAGCCGAACGCCAGCGAGGTCATCACGATCGGGCGAATACGCAGCCGCGCCGCTTCGAGCGTCGCCGCCACGGCATCGCGCCCCTGCTCCTGCAGCGCCTTGGCAAACTCGACGATCAGGATCGCGTTCTTTGCCGCCAGGCCCATGGTGGCGAGCAGCCCGACCTGGAAATAGATGTCGCTCGGCAGCCCGCGCCCGAGCGCCGCAAGCACCGCGCCGAGCACGCCGATCGGCACCACCAGCATCACCGCGAAGGGCACCGACCAACTCTCGTAGAGCGCCGCCAGCGCCAGGAACACCACCAGCACCGAGAGGGCGTAGAGCGCCGGCGCCTGGCTACCCGCGGCGCGCTCATCATAGGAGATGCCGGTCCAGGACAGACCGACGCCGGGCGGCAGGCGCTGGGCCAGTTCCTCGACGATCGCCATCGCCTCGCCAGAGCTGACGCCTGGTGCGCTCTGGCCAAGGATCTCCGCCGAGGGCAACCCATTGTAACGCTCCAGCCGCGGCGAGCCATGGGTCCACTCGGCACTGGCGAAGGCCGAGAACGGCACCATCTCACCGGCCTGGTTGCGCACGTACCAATGTTCGAGGTCCCCCGGCAGCATCCGATAGGGCGCATCGGCCTGCAGATAGACCTTCTTCACCCGGCCCTCGTGCACGAAGTCATCGACATAGGCGCTGCCCCAGGCCACCGCCAGCGCCTGGTTGATGTCCGCCAGCGACAGCCCGAGCGCGCCGGCCCGGGTGCGATCCACGGTGACTTGATATTGTGGCTCATCCTCGCGTCCGTTCGGGCGCACGCCGACCAGCCCCGGATGCTCGCTGGCCATGCCGAGCAGTTGCCCGCGCGCGGCCATCAGCGCCTCGTGACCAACATTGGCGCGATCCTGCAGTTGCAGGTCCCAGCCCGAGGCGGTGCCCAGCTCGATCACCGCCGGCGGCACGAAGGCAAACACCCGCGCATCGCGGATGCCGGCGAAGGCCTGCATCGCCCGCCCGACCACGGCATCCACGGCCAGCTCGGCGCGCTCGCGCTCGGACCAGTCCTTCAGCTGCACAAAGCCGATGGCCATGTTCTGCCCCTGACCGGCGAAGCTGAAACCGGCCACGGTGATCAGCTCGTCCACCGCCTCGGACTCGGTCTCCAGGAAATGCCGCTCGACTTGCTCTAGCACCGCGAGGGTGCGCTCCTGTGTCGCACCGGCCGGCAGGATGGCCTGCAGGATCAGGAAGCCTTGGTCTTCTTCGGGCAGGAAGGCGGTCGGCAGACGCAGATAGCCCGCCGCCAGCACCGCGACCAACAGCCCATAGACGCCGAGGAAGACCCAGCGCCGACGCAGCACCAGGCGCACGCCGCCGAGATAGAGGCCGACGCTGCGGTCGAATAATCGGTTGAAGCCACCGAAGACGCGATCGAAGAGCGCAGCAGTGAGGCTGCGCCGGCTTCGGGCGCTGGGTTTGACGTCGGCGCTCCTCTCGGTTCCAGCTCCCGCGGTGGATTGCATCCCGATACTGGCTCCAGTGTTACTGTGGTCTCCGACGCTGGCGCCTTCCTCATCCTCACCCTCCGCCTCACCTCGTGACTTCCCACCAGCGACCGGCTTGAGCAAGGTCGCGGTCAGCGCCGGGGTCAGGGTCAGCGCCACCACCACCGACAGCAGCATGGCCGAGACGATGGTGACCGAGAACTGCCGATAGATCACCCCGGCGGAGCCGCCGAAGAAGGCCATGGGCACGAACACCGCCGAGAGCACCAGGGCGATGCCGATCAGCGCGCCGGTGATCTGGCCCATCGAGCGCCGCGTCGCCGCCTTGGGCTCCAGCCCGTCCTCGTGCATCACGCGCTCGACGTTCTCGACCACGACGATGGCGTCATCGACCAGCAGCCCGATCGCCAGCACCATCGCGAACAGCGTCAAGGTGTTGATCGAGAAGCCGAAGGCGGCGAGCACGCCGAAGGTACCGAGCAGCACCACCGGCACCGCGAGCGTCGGGATCAGGGTAGCGCGCAGGTTCTGCAGGAACAGGTACATCACCAGGAACACCAGCAGCACCGCCTCGAGCAGGGTCTTGATCACCTCCTGGATCGAGATGCGCACGAAGGGCGTGGTGTCATAGGGATAGACCACCTCCATGCCGGGCGGGAAGAAGGCCGCCAGCTCGGTGAGCTTGGCCTTGACCGCCTCGGCGGTGTCGAGCGCATTGGCGCCGGTGGCCAGGCGGATCGCTATGCCGGCGGCGGGCTGGCCATTATGGCGCGCGCTCTTGCCATAGACCTCGCTGCCGAGCTCGACGCGGGCGACATCGCGCAAATAGACGCTGGCGCCCTCGGCGCTGGTGCGCAGCCGAATGGCGCCGAATTCATCCGGCGAGCTGAGTCGGCTCTGCACATTGACCGTGGCGGTGAGCTGTTGGCCCGCCACCGCCGGCACCGCCCCGAGCTGGCCGGCCGAGACCTGGGCATTTTCGGCGCGCAAGGCATTGGCGACATCGGCCGGCGTCAAGCCGTATTGATTGAGCCGATGCGGATCGAGCCAGATGCGCATCGCATATTGGGATTCGAACAGGGTCACCTCGCCGACGCCCTCGACCCGGCTGACGGGGTCGAAGATCTGGCTGGCGACATAATCGCCCAGATCGGCCCCGCTCATGCTCCCGTCGCGCGAGACGAAGGCGGCGACCAGCAGGAAGTTGCGCACTGATTTGGCGACCTTGATGCCCTGCTGCGTCACCGTCGCCGGCAACTGCGCCATCGCCAACTGCAGCTTGTTCTGCACCTGCATCTGGGCGATGTCGGGGTCGGTGCCGTTATCGAAGGTCAGGGTCAGGGTGGCGACGCCGTTGGACTCGCTGGTCGCGGACAGATAGCGCAGCCCATCGAGGCCATTCATCTGCTGCTCGATGACCTGGGTGACCGAGTCCTCCAGCGTTTGTGCCGAGGCGCCGGGATAGGTTGCGGTGATGCTGATCGCCGGCGGTGCGATGGCCGGATACTGCGACACCGGCAGTGTCAGGATCGACAGCACCCCGACGAGCATGATCAGGATCGCGATGACCCAGGCGAAGACTGGGCGGTCGACGAAGAAACCGCTCATGGGGTTTTGACCTCGGCCTGGGAGATCGCAACCGGTCGCACCTGGACGCCGGGCTTGATCTGCTGCAGACCATCGACGATGAGCCGATCACCGGCGGCCAGCCCGGACTCGACCAGCCACTGATCGCCCTGCGCGCGCACGACCTCGATCGGGCGCTGCTCGACCTGATCGCCGTCACCGAGCACGAACACAGAGGGATTCCCGCGCCGATCCCGCTGCACCGCGCGCTGCGGCGCCAGGATCGCCTCGGCCAGGGTGCCTTCCTCCACCTGCGCGCGCACGAACATGCCCGGCAGCAGCACGCCTTCGGGATTGGGGAAGGTCGCGCGCAGGGTCACGGTGCCGGTGCCCTCGTCGACACTGACCTCAGAGAAGGCCAGCCGGCCGCGCTGGTCGTAGGTCGAGCCGTCTTCCAGGATCAGGGTCACCGCCGGCTCGGCGGCCGGGCGCTCCAGGCGGCCGTCTTCCAGCGCTCGGCGCAGGCGCAGCAACTGAACGCTGGATTGGGTCAGATCGACATGGATCGGATCGAGCTGGCGCACCGTCGCCAACGCCAAGGGCTGATTGGCGGTGACCAGCGCACCCTGGGTGACCGCCGAGCGACCGATGCGCCCGGCGATCGGCGAGGTGACGCGGGTGAATTCAAGCTCAATGCGCGCCGCCGCCAGGGCCGCCTCGTCGACGGCAACGCTGGCCGCGGCCTCCTTGAGCGCGACCTGCACATCATCGTAATCCTCCTGACTGACCGACTTGCTGCTGAGCAGCTCGGCATAGCGCTCCGCCTTCATCCTGGCGCGAGCATGGATGGCGCGCGAGCGCTGCAAGGCCGCCGCGGCGCTGTCATAGGCGGCCTGATAACGCGCAGCATCGATCTGATAGAGCTGCTGATCGGCCTCGATCGAGCCGCCCTCCTCGAACAGGCGCGCCTCGATCAGGCCACCGACCTGCGGGCGCACCTCGGCGATGGCACAGGGCGCAGTGCGCCCCGGCAGCGC
This sequence comes from Gammaproteobacteria bacterium, assembly GCA_009908845.1. Taxonomy (GTDB): domain Bacteria; phylum Pseudomonadota; class Gammaproteobacteria; order Chromatiales; family Chromatiaceae; genus Lamprobacter. The sequence continues at coordinate 10,693 of JAAAOQ010000028.1, read as the reverse complement.
CGTGGTCAGCGTCAAAGGCTGGGCGGTGATGGTCAGCACCCCGACCTCCGGCGGCACGCCGCCGCCCGGCCCTGCCGAGGCCGCATCCTCTGACGCGCCCTGACAGCCCCCGAGCAGCACGCCCAGGACCACGGCGAGCACAAGCACAGCGGTCAGCAGTCCATTCATTGGCGCGAGCAGCGAGGGCTGCGCAGCGCGCTGTCGATCCGGTCGTTTCGCCATCTCGATCCTGTCGCGGTCGGTGGTCTATCGAGAAATAGAATATCCGTTCTAGAATGGGTGTTCAATCTAATTTTGTGAGACAGCCACGCGCGCACCTTCAGCCAGCGGCTAGAGCGAACCGTCGAGCATCATCAGCCATAGGTTCAGGGTCACGAAGGACAGCAAGGTCGCCAGGACTAGGGCCGAGGCGCAGCGTTCCTCCTGCCCGTAGCGCTGCGCCAGCAAGGGGTAGATCGTCACCATCGGCAACGCCGCCAGCAGCAGCGCGGCGTTGCGCAGGACCGGATCGAGCGGCGGCCCGAGCATCAACATCAAGCCCACGGCGAGCGGATGCAGGAGCAGTTTGCCCAAGGCGATCGCAGCCGCCTCGCCTAAGCCTTTTCGCAGATGCTGGCCGGCCAAGGTGGCACCGATCGCGAACAACGCGACCGCGGCCGCCGAGCTCGCCAGCATGTCGAGCGTGCGCGCCAGTGCGCTGGGCAGCCTGAGGCCCAGCACGGCAAAGGCCAGCCCCGCCGCGATGGCCTGCAGGATCGGGTTGCGCATCACGCGCGTGAGCACCAATCCCAGCGCGCGCACGAACCCATGCTGGGCGCGGCTGAGGTGCAGTTCGGCCAGCATCAGCGTTAGCGGCATGATCAGCAGCACCTCGACCAGGATCGCCATCGCCACCGCGATCAAGACCTCCTGTCCAAAGAGCTGCGCGATCAGCGCATAGCCGATGTAGCCGCTGTTCGACATGGACACCCCCATGCCATAGAAGCCGTTATCGAGCGGATGTCCACGTCGCAGCAGCGTGGCCACGCCAAGCCCGATCCCGTAGCCCAGCAACGAGCCAAGCGCGTAGGGCCAAAGGAAGGCCGGCACCACCACCTCGCTGAGCGGGCGCTCGGCGATGACGCCAAACATCAGCGCCGGCAACGCGAAGCGCAGCGCGTAGCGGCTCAAGACCTGACTATCCTCGTACCCGACCCAGCCCCGGCGGGTGGCGACGAAACCGAGCAAGATGAGCAGGAAGACCGGTGAGGTAATCGAGAGAGTTGCAAGCAAGTCGGGGCCATCTCCGGCAAAGGTCGCCATCGGTCGATCGTGGCCCGTCGAGTCGGCGCTCGCAGCAGACGCCCACCGATCGGCGCGAGAAGGCGCGTACGTGTCGAGCGATCAGTCTAGAGTGATCGTTCAATCTCATCATTGACGAACCGCCGACCAGGCCCGATCCTGAGAGCACCGCGCGCCAGAGGCGACGGGCTAGAGCGATCACTGCTCGGCTTGTGTACCGGACCCGAGACGCCGACAGGCGCCGTTCTTGCGGTTGCATCGCGCCGACGATTGAGGGCGAATGACGCGATCCGGAGCAAGCGAACAGCAACGAGCGCCTGGATGCACTTCGCTTCTTGGCCACGCATTCCGGCTTGCTTTCCAGACAGTTTGCGCACCGATGAAACCATCAACCGAGCCATGCACCGCCCGCGGCGAGCAGCGTCGCAGCCAGATCCTCGACGCTGCAACGGGCTGTTTCGCGCGTGAAGGCTTCCACGGCACCAGCATCGCGACCATCTCCAAGGCCGCGGCCATGAGCACCGGGCATATCTACCACTTCTTCGCCAGCAAGGAGGCGATCATCGCCGCCTTGATCGAGCGCAAGCTGGCGCAGTCGCTGGAGCTGGTGAGCCATTTCGAGAACGCCGAGGATGTCTTCCAGGCCATGCTCGAGCGCGTCGACCAGGGTCTGCAGGAGCGCACCGATCCCGCTCAGGCGGCGCTGGAGCTGGAGATCCTCGCCGAGGCCGCGCGCAATCCGCGGGTCGCGGCGCTGGTGCGCGAGGCCGACGCCATCCGCCGCGAGCGGCTCATGGGGGTCGTGCGCAGCGCGCGCCAGAACCGCACCAGCCGCGATACCGGCAATACCAGCGATAAAGAGGACGATAGCGCCGCCGTCACCGAGGTCGTCATCGCGCTGTTCGAGGGCCTGACCGCGCGCGCCGTTAACAATCCGACGCTCGAGCGCACGGCGCTGGCGCAGTTACTGCGTCAGGTTCTGCGCGCGCTGCTGTGACCGTAGCGAGTTGGGAATCGCGTCGAACGCATGCAGAATAGCTTCGCCGACGGGTTTCTCGGATCACCGAGCAGCCGGTCATGCTGCGCCGCGTGCCGAGAGGCCATCATCCGGCGCTCGCCTCCTAGCAACAACACCATCAACCATCAAAGGACACCCTCCATGCACAAAACCCTGCTTTGGCTGCCCTTGCTGCTCCTTGCGCTCATCCTCCCCGGCCTGGCCAGCGCCGAGAAGCCCAGCGATACCCAGTCGCTGGCCGGCGTCAGCTCGGGCAAGATCGCCTGGGATATCAACATGGCCAACGCGAAGAAGATGCTGCTCTATCTCAAGGTCATGGACGAGACCTACGAGGACCTGAAGCGCCAGGGCGTGGAGCCGGACATGGTGCTGACTTTCCGCGGCCCCTCGGTGCGCCTGATCACGACCGAGCACGCCGAGGTTTCGCTCGATGAGGAGGTCCAACTCGAGGGCATCGCCGAGCAGCTTGCGGCGATGCTCGCGAAGCCGAACGTGCGCGCCGAGGCCTGTTCGGTGGCCACCCGCCTGAACAATGTCGACCCGGAGACGCTGCTGCCGAATATCGAGCACGTTGGCAACACCTTCGTCTCGCAAATCGGCTATCAGGCCCATGGCTACGCCACCATTCCGATCATGTGACCTCGCCGGGCTGCAGCGCCGCTTGTTTCGTCGCTCGCTGGAGCGACGAACGAGTGCCAACAATCCTGCCCGCCGCCTCGACAATTGGCTTATGCTTGAGGCCCTGCGTTACGCCTGCTAAGGAGCGATCCTCTATGGAATCCGAGCGACGACATGTCCGCCTCTTTCGCAACGGTCGCCATCAAGCCCTCCGTATCCCGCAAGGCTTCGAGCTCGATGCCGAAGAAGCGATTCTCCGCAAAGACGGCGAGCGTCTGATCGTCGAGCCGATAAAGCACCGCCCAAACTTGGCCAAGCTCCTCGCCGGCTGGGAACCGCTCAGTGAACCCTTCCCTGACGTTGATGAAGGTCTCTTGTCCCTGGACGACATCCGACTCTGACCACCATGGCGAACCATGCAGACCTGCGCTATCTGCTGGATACCAATATCCTGTCTGCCTTGATCCGCCAACCACAGGGTCCAGTCGCCTCAATACTTGCCAACCGAGGTTACGGCACCGTTTGCACCAGCATCGTTGTCGCCGCCGAACTGCGCTTCGGAGCGCGGAAGCTCGGCGCCAAGACCTTGAGCAGAAAAGTCGACGATCTATTGGACTCACTGCCCGTCCTCTCCCTTGAGTCAGGAACCGATCGAACATACGCCGAGATACGTTGCCGACTGGAGCAAGCCGGAACGCCCATCGGTCCTAATGACCTGTTGATCGCGGCTCATGCCTTAGAGTCCAATCTCATCCTTGTGAGCGACAATGCCGCTGAGTTCAGCCGCATCGCGGGACTGCAAACGGAAAACTGGCTATACCGTTCGGGACCCGACCTGACGCCCTCGCCATGACTGAGCCTTCACCCGCGCAACGACCTGCTTGACTCGTTATTCGGTCCACTTGGCGTTGAGACGATGCCGCGTCGCGCGCGCTCCGGCCACGGGCAAAGCTCATCGCCGTGGTGCTGTCCTATACTGACTTGTATCAACCCAGCACCTGACCGTTCGCGATGCCCTGCCCGAAGGGCGGGCACGCTCGGGACGGGCTGATGCGGCAACCGAGGAGGAACCGACGATGACCGAGAAGAACGCCTATATCGAAAAGACCAAGGCCCAGCTCGACCAATGGAATGCCGAGATCGAGAAGCTCAAGGCCAAGGCCGATGAGGCCCGCGCCGACGCCAAGATCCATTACCAGGAAGAGGTCGAGAAACTGCGCGAACGGCGTGACCACGCCCAGGAGCAGCTCGCCAAGCTCCAGGCCGCCGGCGATGAGGCATGGGACGATGTGAAGGACGGCTTCGAGAATGCCTGGCATAGCCTGAGCGATGCGCTGCACAAGGCGCGTGAGCGATTCAAGTGAGTCGTTCACAACCCTGACCAGTGCCGGCGATTGACCGGCCGTTCCGTTCGACGGCTTCGCCGCGCGCGCCAGCGCCCTAGCATGCTGGTCGGCCTGCACCGCCGTGGCGCAGGCCCACCGCGATCGCCCCCTGACCGAGGATGAAGCGATGCAGCACTTGACCAACATCCTCTATGTGGTCGAGCGCGACGCCGGCCCGGCCTGCGGCCTAGAACGCGCGGTGGCGCTGGCGCGCGCGAATCAGGCGCGGCTCACGGTGACCGAGGTCATCGAGCCGCTGCCGCCGGGCACACGGCTCGAGGGGCTGGAGCTGACCACCGATGCGCTGCAGGAAGCGCACCGGAGCGAACGCGCGCAGCGATTGCAGCAATGGGTCGCGCCTCATCAAGATGCGCTCCAGATCGACGTCCAGGTCCTGACCGGCAGGCCGTTCCTGGAGCTGATCCGGGATGTGCTGCGCCACGGGCGGGATCTGGTCATCAAGTGCGTCAGCGGTCAGCCGCAGCGAGGCTCGCTATTCGGCAGCACCGATCTGCATCTGCTGCGCAAATGTCCGTGCCCGGTCTGGCTCAGCCGGCCGGATGCGGCCCTAAACTTCGAGCGCGTCCTGGCGGCGGTCGATGTCACCCCGGTCACCGAGCGCAAGGAACAGCAGCAGCAACAGGCACTGAACGCCCGCATCCTCGACCTGGCCGCGGCGCTGGCGGTGTCGGAGTTCGCCGAGCTGCATGTGGCGCATGCCTGGCAGGCATTGGGCGAGCCGCTGCTGCGCGGCGGCCTGATCGCCACCCCCACCGAGACCAAGATCGATGCCTACATCGAGGCCGAGCGCCGCCGGCATGCTCAGGCGCTGGAGCAGGCGCTCGTCGACCTGGCCAGCCGCATCGGCCGCGAGGCGAGCGATTGGCTGAAACCGGTGCGGCATCTGCCCAAGGGCTCGCCGCGTGTCGAACTGCCGGCGCTGGCGGCGCGCATCGAGGCCGATATCCTGGTGATGGGCACCGTGGCCCGCACCGGCATCGCCGGGCTGCTGATGGGCAACACCGCCGAGACCATCCTGCACCGGCTCGATTGCTCGGTGCTGGCGGTGAAGCCGGACGGCTTCGTCAGCCCAGTCACCTTGGAGAGACCTTAGCCACACTGCCCGGCGAGCGGTTCGGCACAAGCGGCCATCAATCAGCCGCTCTTCGCCGTTCCCACCAGATGCCGCTTAGCCGTCCACCCCCACGCGCTTACGGTGGATGGCGATGATGTTGTCGGCCGCAAAGTCGACCGCATCGCGGAACGGATAGAGGATGATCGGCGCCCCTGCGCGCCAGAGCTTGGCGCCGCGGGCCTCGTCGCGCGCGACGACGGCGATCTCGCCGCTGAAGCGGCGCTCCGCCAACGCATGGAGCAGCATCCGGTTGGACTCGATATCGGGCAGGGTACTGATGACCCACTGCAGCCCATCGAGCGGCAGGGCATCGAGGAAGGCCGGATCATGGCCGTCGCCGAAGCAGGCCGGCAGCTCGCCCTGCTGCGCCAGCGTGCGCACCAGCTCCGGATCGCAGTCGACCCCGAGCACGCGCAGCCCGCCTGCCTGTAGCCTTTTGGCCATGCGCAGGCCATAGCGCCCTAGACCCAACACCAGCACCTGCGGCCGCAGATCGGCCGCGACCTGCTGCTCGGCGGCGATCTCGCGCTCCGGCCGTGCGCGCTCGAAGACACCGAGCACCGGCGCCAGCAGCCGATACAGCGGCTGTGAGTAGAGGATCATGTAGGTCGACAGGGTGATGGTAACGATGCCGACCAGGGTGGTCAGCCCGAGCGCCTCGACCCCGATATGGCCGAGCCCGATCCCCATCGCGATGAAGACGATCGAGAACTCGCTGATCTGGGCCACCGTCAGCCCGGCGAGGAAGCCGGTGCGCTTGCGATAGCCCATCGCCCCCATGATCGCCATCACGATCAGTGGGTTGCCGATCAGCACGAAAAGCGACAGCAGCACCGCCGGCCACACCTCGGCGCCGAGGGTCGAGAAGTCGAGCTCGGCGCCGAGATCGACGAAGAAGAACAGCAACAGGAAGTCGCGGATGCCGCTGAGCCGGGCGCTGATCGCCTCGCGATAGGCGGTCGAGGCGAGCGAAAAGCCAGCGAGGAAGGCGCCCGCCTCCTTCGAGAACCCGACCCATTCGCCCAGCGCAGCGAGCCCCGTCCCCCAGGCGATCGCGAAGATCAGCAGCAGCTCCTGCGAGCGCGCCATGCTGCGCACCAGCGGCGGGATCAGATAGCGCATCAGCACGAACATCAGCACCGCCGCGCCGAGGATGCGCCCCGCCAGCGAGGCCGCCACCTCCCAGGCTGGGGCCTCGCTACCGGCGCCGAGCGCGCTCATCGCCATCATCGCGATCACCACGGCGATGTCCTGCACGATCAGGAAGCCAATCGCGATGCGCCCGTGCAGCGCATCGAGCTCGCCCTTATCCGAGAGCAGCTTGACGATGATGATGGTACTGGAGAAGGTCAGCGCGACGGCGACATAGAGCGCCTCGACCACGCCCTTGCCGAGTGCCAGGATGAGCAGGAACCCGAAGACGATGGTGAACAGGAGCTGGCCGAGGCCGGTCGCGAGCGCCACCTTGCCGATATCGCGCACCCGCGTCAGGTCGAGCTTGAGCCCGACCACGAACAGCAGCACCGCGACCCCGATCTGCGCCAGCACGCTGACCTGGTCATGCGATTTCACCAGCTCGAAGCCCGCCGGCCCAACCGCGATCCCGACAACGATGTAGGCGATCAGCACCGGCTGGCGCAACTGCACCGCGATCGCCCCGGCCGCGGCCGCGATCACGAGCAGCATCGCCAGCTCGGCGAAGGGGTCGATGACGATGCCGGAGAAACTCAACATGGGACGACGACTCCAATCGGGGCCGGGTCTTCACGGCCCGGCGGGCGCCTCGTTCAGCAAACGCGTCAGTTAGCGTGGGCGCTCGATGATCAGCCGCGAGTCGACCTCCTGCACGCCGGGCACATCCGCTGCCAGGGCCTCGGCAACCTTGCGTTCCGCCGATGAGGTGACCGCGCCGCTCAGGATCGCGGCGCCCTCTCGCGCCTCCACCTCGATACTATGCGCGTTGACGGTGGTATCGAAGCGCAAGAGCCGCCGTAGCCGACTGGCGATCCAGGCATCGGTCCGCTCGACAGCGGCGAGCTGCGCCTGCTGTTCGCGTATCTCTGGGATACGCGCAGGATCGACGCTGATGTAGTTGAAGACCTCATCGACCCCTTCGGTCGTCGCAGCCAGCGCGGCAATGCGATCCTTGGTCGCGGTGGTGCCGACCTCACCGTTTAGACGCGCGGCGCCGCGGCTGACCTCAACCTCGACACCGAGCCCCGCGGTGTCTTTCTGCCAGCTCAGGGTCTGGCGCAGGCGGGCTGCGGTAGTCAGGTCTTCCTGGTCGGTATAGAGGCGGCTCGGGGCATCGGGCAGCTCGGCATCGACACTGATGACATTATCCAGATCGCTGTCGCCGGCGACCAACGCCGCCAGGGCCTGCGCGAGCTCACGCTCGGACGGATCAGCCACGGCCCCTTCCAAACGCAAGCGGCCGTCCTCATGCGCTAAGCGAAGGTCGTAGCCGCTCAGCAGCGAATTGGTCTCGATCAAGGTTTGCGCCCGAACATCGACGGCGGACTGCGACTGTGCAGCGTCCAAGGGCATAAGGAGCGCCAGCGAGACACCAGCGAGCAAAGACTTGGCCGCATTGTGCTGAGACATGAAGGGTTCCTCTTGAGGGGCTTGGGATCGATGAGACCGTTGCACCGCCGTTACGGAGAACGGTAGACGCCGTTGTCGCCGATTCGAAAAGGCAGGTATCGAGCGATCCCGATGGTGGATGGTGCCCCAGCATACCGTTCCCTGAGTCCTCATTGGTTACCAAGAGCGATCCTGATCGACCTGAGCCTTGCAACAGCTAGCCACCGGAATCGATGACATCCAGGATATACCGGAAGTCCGAGGCCAGTGGTGCGACGATCTTCAGCGACTGGCCGCTGCGCATCCGCTGCAGCGCGAACTGGGTCTCGTGCTTATGCACCGCAACCAGCGAGTCGTCCAATTAGAGGATGTCCATGGAGTTCGCGGGAGGCCTGAGGCACAACCGGAGGGCAAGACCTTCTCGATTGGGCCCGATCAGGATCAGGCGGTCTTGCGCTCGTCGGGCCGTGGCTCCTTCTGCGCTTCGGCCTCCTCCTGCTGTTCCAGAAAGGCGCGCTCGGCGCCGGTGATCAACGAGGCGTTCTCTTCGTCGACCAATGAAAGCCTCGGGGCAATCGCCAGACCGAGTCGTTTGGCCCAACGATCCTCGGACGTGGTCTGCAGCTTCGAGTTGCCGAGCAGCCGCGCCTGCACCCGATTCGGCAATTCGGAGAGATAGTTCAGACGCAGCGTCCGGACGGTTGCATTGGACATCGGTCGAATAGTCATCCTGCTGCAAGCCATTTCTCAAGGGTCATGCTCGCCGGCGGTTGTTCATCGCCCGTTAGCCGGCGGCGGCCAGGTGAAACGGCAGCAGTCCAGCGCTCAGGAACAGCAGCAGTACCCCAAGAAAGACCAGCCGCAGCGAACGGGCGCGTTGGCGCGCGCTATGGGTATTGCCCGCCACGTAGCGCAGGTAGGCGATGTAGTACGCCGAAGTCAGAAGATCACGGGTCTGGAACTCCACCTCATCGCGCAGGTCGGCCGGATCGTTACCGTCCCAACGCCGGTGCACCTCCCGCTCAAGACGCAGGAATTCCTCAAGATCGGGCGGCTCACTGTAGACGAAGTTCCGCTCGGCGCGGAAGGCGTGCCAGACCGATGCGAACAGGGCGACACCGGCAGCCACCGCGAAACCGGCCATCGCAATGGTTACCGGGTGCCCCGTCAACAGACTGATATCGAAACGGCTGCTCAGCGCGATGAACGCATAGAGCGCAAACGAGAGCCCGGCGGCCGGGATCCCGATGCTCGAACGGATGCTCTCGCGCCGCGAGCGCTCCGCAAAATAGAGATCGCGAAAGGTCTCGTAGCGCAGCCGCCGCGCGCCGTCCGGCGTCTGCAGCGCCCGCGTTGCGTCCCAAGAGCAGCAGGCCTCCGCATCCGCCGGAGGCGGCGATTGCTTTTCCGAGCTGAGGGTCAAGCCGCCACCGCGAGCGCCTCGCGCTCGATCTCTTGCTCGGAGATCCGGTGACGGTCCATCAGCGCCTCTGGTGTGCCGGAGCGCGGCTCACCGGCGACGCCGAGCTGGAACACGCGGCCGAGCCGGCCGACTTGCGAGGCGACCGCGTCCCCTAGACCGCCATCGCGGCTATGGTCCTCGATCACCAGCAGGTTGCCGGTCTCCTCGGCCGCCCGCTTCAGGGTCGGCACGTCGAGCGGCTTGACCGAATAGGCATCGATCACCCGGGTGCAGACCCCCTGCTCGCGCAGCCGATTGCTGGCCTCGAGAGCCGTATGGACCGTGATGCCGGCGGCCACCAGCGTGAGCCGGTCCTCGGTCGATTCGGCGAGGGTCTTGCTGCCGCCAATCTCGAAGGGCTCATCGGACTGGTAGAGCACCGGCGTCTTGCCGCGGGTGGTACGCAGATAGACGATGCCATCATGCTCGAGACCGGCCTCGGTCAGGCGCTCGGCGCTGACGGCATCGCTCGGATAGAGCACCGTGGTGCCGTTGAGCGCCCGGAACATCGCGATGTCCTCGAGCCCCATCTGCGATGGTCCGTCCTCGCCGATCGAGATCCCGGCATGGCTGCCGCAGATCAGCATGCGCGGCTGCTGCGAGTGGACCGCCATCCGGATGATGTCATAGGCCCGGGTCAGGAAAGCCGCGAAGGTCGCGACGCAGGGCCGCTTGCCGCTCGCCGAGAGGCCAAGCGCCGCACCGAGCATATTCTGCTCGGCGATCTGCGCCTCAATGAACCGTTCGGGGAACGCCTTCGCGAACTGCTCGGTCTTGGTGGAGTTCTTCACATCGCCGTCAAGGACGACCAGATCGTCGAAGCGGCCGCCCAGCTTCTCGAGCGCCGTGCCGAAGGCGGCTCGGGTGGCCACCTCGGTGCCGAGCTCATAGTCGAGATGCAGTGGGGCCTGAGACTGCATGCGCTCGCTGGTTGCCTGCGCCTTGGCCGCGGCCGTCGGCTCGGCGGCCGCCAGCCGGCGCGGTTCGACCAGCACGCGCACATCGGGCTCGGCGATCTCGGCGAGGGCCTGAGCCAGCTTGTCGTCATCGAGCGCCTTGCCATGCCACCCCTCGGCACCCTCCAGGAAGGACACACCCTTGCCCTTGACGGTGCGGGCGATGATCGCGGTCGGACCCGACTCCTGGGTTGCCTTGAGCGCCGGCAGGATGGCGCCGAAGTCATGGCCGTCGATCTCCAGCGTGCGCCAGCC
>JAAAOQ010000169.1 GCA_009908845.1 Gammaproteobacteria bacterium | reverse complement strand
GCCGCTGAGCGGCGATGGCGAGGCGCGGTGCCCGGCAAGCGGCGAACGCTATCGCTTGACGGGCCGGCGGTTACGGCGGACTGACGCGCCTCCTGCTGAGTCTTGATCCATTTCGGGCGCCGGAGCCTCCGTTTCGATCTAGCCGGTGCCGAGTCCGCTGCGACGTTGCCCGTCGCATGCCGTAGGCGTTGCGCCAGGTCTGGGTCAGGCGTCGTCGGGCAGCCAATCGTCGTCCAGCAGCGGATCCGGCGCGTAACGCAGGGCTTCCGGGAAATGCTCCAGCGGCAGACCTGTTTCCTTGCTCGCTAGCCTGGCACCATCACCGTACGCGGTGCTCGCCGCTTCGGCCAGGAAAGGTTGAAGGCTGGGGGAGTGTTACAGCAGATCGCGTATCCGCAGCCGTTGCTCCAGGATTGAGCCGCGCCACGAGCTGGAGCGATGCGCCGGCTGGTACTGCCATTTGAGCAGATGGCCCAGCAGGATCTTCAGTCGGCTGACCAGCTCCTGGCGATCGCGCAGCCCTATGGTTTCCAACTCTTGGACCAGGTGCTCGATGTCCAATTCCTGAAAGCGATGCTGCCTGAGCAGCTCTGCGGTCTGTTCTGTCCAGGCGTGAATGTCTTGCTCGTAAAGATCGGTGATCGTCATTAGGTCTCGATCCCGAGGCGCTGGGCCAGGATGTCTTTGCCGAATTGACTGCGCTCCCGCACCTTTGGAGTCTAACACGTCGAAAATGAGAGGATCCTTGGCAGGGGGGGAACGATATGGCGGTGATGGCGGCCGCCGCCTCCAGATCGTCCTGCGCCTGGCTCAGCCAACGAGCGGCCTGTTGTTCAAGCCGCTCGACGCTCATAGAGCACCTGTCCTTCGTCCAAGACGCGGCGGATGGTTCCTGCGGCGCCGGCGCGCTGCGCGGCAGGCTGCAATTCAGTGTGAGACGACGGCGGGCCGTCCCGGCCCGCGCGGGGAACGGCGAGCGCTCGGCGTTTCGCTCAGTTGCGCGACTTGTCGACCAGCTGCTTCTCGCGGATCCAGGGCATCATCTCGCGCAGGCGCTCGCCGACCTGCTCGATCTGGTGCGCCTGCGACAGGCGGCGCATGGCCTTCATGCGCGGGGCGCCGGCCTGGTTCTCGAGGATGAACTCGCGGGCGAAGGCGCCGGTCTGGATCTCGCCGAGGACGCGCTTCATCTCGGCGCGGGTCTCCTCGGTGATGATGCGCGGCCCGCGCGTGAGGTCGCCGTACTCGGCGGTGTTGCTGATCGAGTAGCGCATGTTGGCGATGCCGCCCTCGTAGATCAGGTCGACGATCAGCTTGACCTCGTGCAGGCACTCGAAGTAGGCCATCTCGGGCTCGTAGCCGGCCTCGACCAGGGTCTCGAAGCCGGCCTGGATTAGCGCGGTGAGGCCGCCGCAGAGCACCACCTGCTCGCCGAACAGGTCGGTCTCGCACTCCTCGCGGAAGCTGGTCTCGATGATCCCGGCGCGCCCGCCGCCGTTGGCCGAGGCGTAGGCGAGCGCGATCTCGCGCGCCTGGCCGCTGGCGTCCTGCTGGATCGCGATCAGGCTCGGCACACCGCCGCCCTGCGTATAGGTCGAGCGCACCAGATGGCCCGGTCCCTTCGGCGCGATCATGATCACGTCCAGGTCGGCGCGCGGCTCGATCTGGCCGAAGTGGACGTTGAAGCCGTGCGCGAACGCCAGCGTGGCGCCCTGCTTGATGTTGGGCTCGATCTGGTCGCGGTAGAGCTTGGCCTGATGCTCGTCGGGCGCCAGCACCATGACCAGGTCGGCGCCGCTGACGGCGTCGGGGATCTCGCGCACCGTCAGCCCGGCGTCGCTGGCCTTGGCCGCCGAGGCCGAGCCGGCGCGCAGGCCGACGACGACCTCGACACCGGAGTCCTTGAGGTTGTTGGCGTGGGCATGGCCCTGCGAGCCGTAGCCGATGATCGCGACCTGCTTCGACTGGATCAGCGAGAGGTCGGCGTCTTTGTCGTAGTACACGTTGATGGCCATGACGGGTCCTGTTCGTGGTGTCGGTTGCAGGGCTGGACTAGAGCGTCAGCCCTTTGGCGCCGCGGGCGATGCCGGTGGGCCCGGAGCGGACCACCTCGGTGATCAGCCCTTCGGGCACCGTCTGGATGAAGGCGTCGAGCTTCTTCGAGGCGCCGGTGAGCTCGACGATATAGCTGGCGTCGGTGACGTCGATGACCTTGGCGCGGAAGATGTCGGTCAGCCGCTTGAGCTCTTCGCGGTCGGCGCCGACCGCCCGCAGCTTGATCAGCATCATCTCGCGCTCGATGTGCTCGCCCTCGGAGAGGTCCTGCAGCTTGACCACGTCGATCAGCTTGTTGAGCTGCTTCTTGATCTGCTCGACGATGTCGTCGTTGCCGCGGGTGACCAGGGTCATGCGCGAGAGCGCGCCGGACTCGTTCTCGACCAGCATCGAGAGGATGTGTCGCATAGGATGTTCTCGGCTCCCGTTGCCCGATTCAGGCCAGTTCGCGCTCGGACATCGTCGGCGGCAGCTCCATCTCGTGATGGCCCTTGCCGGCGGCGATCATCGGGTAGACGTTCTCGGACGGGTCGACGACGACGTCGAGGAACACGAACCGGTCGCGCATCGCGAACGCCTCCTGCATCGCCGCCTCGAGCTCCCCGGGGCGCTCGACGCGCATGCCGACGTGGCCGAAGCTGTCGGCCAGGGTGACGAAATCGGGCAGCGCGTCGACGTAGGAATGGGCGTAGCGGCTCTCGTAGAAGAACTCCTGCCACTGGCGGACCATGCCCATGTAGCCGTTGTTGAGCAGGATGACCTTGATCGGCAGGCCGTACTGCTTGCAGGTGGCCATCTCCTGGATGCACATCAGGATGCTGGCCTCGCCCGAGATGCAGGCCACCTGGGCATCGGGATGCGCCAGCTGCACGCCCATCGCCGCCGGCAGGCCGAAGCCCATGGTGCCGAGCCCGCCGGAGTTGATCCAGCGGCGCGGCTTGTCGAACGGGTAGAACTGGGCCGCGAACATCTGGTGCTGGCCGACGTCGGAGGTCAGGTAGAGCTCGCCGCCGGTGACCTTGTACAGGGTCTCGACCGCGAACTGCGGCTTGATCAGCTCGCTGCCGCGGTCGTAGCGCAGGCAGTCGACCCGGCGCCAGTCCTCGATCTGCGCCCACCAGGCGGCGAGCGCGTCGGCGTCGGGACGCCCGCCGAGCTCGCGCAGGATGCCGAGCATATCGGTGACCACGCTGCCGACC
>JAAAOQ010000255.1 GCA_009908845.1 Gammaproteobacteria bacterium | reverse complement strand
GTGCGCTGGAACGCGATGGCGATGGTGGTCCAGGCGAACCGGCTGTCGTCCGAGCTTGGCGGGCACATCTCATCGTTCGCCTCTAGCGCGACCCTCTACGACGTCGGCTTCAACCACTTCTTCCACGCCCGCAGCCAGGACCACGGCGGCGACCTCGTCTTCATGCAGGGCCATTCGGCCCCGGGTATCTACGCCCGCGCCTTCCTCGAGGGGCGGCTGAGCGAGGAGCAGCTCTACAATTTTCGCCAAGAGGTCGACGGTCCGGGCCTCTCGTCCTATCCACATCCCTGGCTGATGCCCGGGTTCTGGCAGTTCCCGACCGTCTCGATGGGGCTCGGCCCGATCATGGCGATCTACCAGGCGCGCTTCATGCGTTATCTCAGCGATCGCGGCATCGTCAACACCGAGGGTCGCAAGGTCTGGACCTTCCTTGGCGACGGCGAGATGGACGAGCCGGAATCGCTCGGCGCGATCTCGCTGGCCGCGCGCGAGCGTCTCGACAACCTAGTATTTGTCGTCAACTGCAACCTGCAGCGCCTCGACGGGCCGGTACGCGGCAACGGCAAGATCATCCAGGAGCTCGAGGCCCTGTTCCGCGGCGCCGGCTGGAATGTCATCAAGGTGATCTGGGGCAGCTACTGGGACCCGCTGCTGGCACGCGACAACCAGGGCCTGTTGCTCAAGCGCATGGAGGAGTGCGTCGACGGCGACTATCAGGCCTACAAGGCCAAAGGCGGCGCCTACACCCGCGAGCACTTCTTCGGCAAGTACCCGGAGCTCGCCGACATGGTCGCCAACATGACCGACGAGGACATCTGGCGACTCAACCGCGGCGGTCATGATCCGGTCAAGATCTTCAACGCCTATGCCGCCGCGCTGCGCACCGAGGGCCAGCCGACCGTAATCCTGGCCAAGACCGTCAAAGGCTACGGCATGGGGGTCGCCGGCGAGGGGATGAACATCACCCACTCGCAGAAGAAGATGGGCGAGACCGCGCTCAAGGCGTTCCGCGACCGCTTCAACATCCCGATCTCGGACGAGCAGATCGGCGCCGCGCCCTTCTACAAGCCGGCGCCGGATAGCCCCGAGCTCAAATACCTGCACGAGCGGCGCGAGGCCCTCGGCGGCCACCTGCCGGCGCGCTTCGATGACGCCCCGGCGTTGGAGATCCCGGGGCTCGACGCCTTCTCGCAGCTGCTCGAGGGCAGCGGCGAGCGCGAGATGTCGACCACCATGGCCATGGTGCGGCTGATGACGATGATCATCCGCGACAAGGCCATCGGCAAACTGGTGGTGCCGATCGTCCCGGACGAGGCGCGCACCTTCGGCATGGAGGGGATGTTCCGGCAGCTCGGCATCTACTCGCATGTCGGCCAGCTCTATGAGCCGGTCGACTCCGATCAGGTGATGTACTACCGCGAGGAGAAGAACGGTCAGATACTCCAAGAGGGCATCAACGAGGCCGGGGCGATGTCGTCCTGGATCGCCGCCGCCACCGCCTACGCCAACCATGGCCAGGCGATGATCCCGTTCTACATCTACTACTCGATGTTCGGCTTCCAGCGCGTCGGCGACCTGATCTGGGCCGCCGGCGACATGCAGGCGCGCGGCTTCCTGCTCGGCGGCACCGCCGGTCGCACCACGCTGGCCGGCGAGGGCCTGCAGCACCAAGACGGTCACAGCCATCTCGCGGCAGCAACCATCCCCAACTGCGTCAGCTACGACCCGGCCTTCGCCTACGAGCTCACGGTGATCGTCCAGGACGGCATGCGCCGGATGTACGCCGAGAAGGAGAACTGCTTCTACTACATCACGGTGATGAACGAGAACTACCCGCAGCCGGCGATGCCCGAGGGCGTCGAGGACGGGATTCGGCGCGGGATCTATCGGCTGCAGTCGTCCGAAGACGTCGAGCAGACCACGGACTCGGCCCCGCGCGTGCAGCTGCTCGGTAGCGGCACCATCCTGCGCGAGGTCCAGGCCGCGGCCCACCTGCTGGAGAGCGATTTCGGCGTCGCCGCCGATGTCTGGAGCGTCACCAGCTTCAACGAGCTGCGCCGTGACGGAATCGATGTGGAGCGCTGGAACCTGCTCCATCCCGAAGAGACGGCGCGGACCCCCTATGTGACCGAGCAGCTGGCGCCGACCGAAGGCCCGATCGTCGCCGCGACCGACTACATGCG
Source organism: Gammaproteobacteria bacterium (assembly GCA_009908845.1). GTDB lineage: Bacteria > Pseudomonadota > Gammaproteobacteria > Chromatiales > Chromatiaceae > Lamprobacter. The sequence goes on along the minus strand of JAAAOQ010000255.1, from coordinate 15,898 downwards.
CGCCTATGCCGATCAGATCCGGCCCTATCTGCCGCGCCGCTACAGTGTCCTCGGCACCGACGGCTTCGGCCGCAGCGACATGCGCAGCCAGCTGCGCAAGTTCTTCGAGGTCAACCGCTGGTATGTCGCGATCGCCGCGCTCAAGGCACTCGCCGACGACGGCGCCCTGCCGGCATCGCGCGTGCGCGAGGCGATCGAGAAGTACCGCATCGACCCGGACAAGCCGAATCCGGTGACGCAATGAGCGGCTATCGTTCTAGCGCAAAGACGCCTCGCGCAGTGAAGCCTCGGGCAATTCAACCCCGTGCAACGCAATCGCGCGCGCCCGTGCGTCGAGCAACGGTGCGCCTTGCGACAGCGAGTCGTGCAACGGCGCTCTCGCCGCTGCACCGCCTGCGGCAACCCCTCAACGCGCATCGTCGGGAACAGGAGATAGCAGCGTGGCAACGGTAGAAGACGTCCTGCTTCCCGACATCGGCGATTTCGCCGATGTCGAGATCATCGAGATCCTGGTCAGCGCCGGCGATCAGGTCGAGCCCGAGCAGTCGCTGCTGACGCTCGAGAGCGACAAGGCGACGATGGAGATCCCATCGCCGGTCGGCGGCAAGGTCGAGGCGATCGATGTCGCGGTCGGCGACCGCGTCAGTCAGGGCCAGCGACTGATGCAGGTCGCGACCGATGCAGCCGGCGGCGAAGGCGACCAGACTGATGCCGATGCCGATGCCGATGCCGACTTCGGCTCCGCTACTGCCGCGAGCAGGTCTGCCGGCCGCGCTGATGCCGGGCATGCCGCGCCTGATACGGCTGGCCAGGCCCAAGCAAGCGGCTCTGGCTCCGGTTCAGGTTCAGGCTCCGGCTCAGGCGCTACGGAGGCAGCGCAGGCTCAGGCGACAGCCGGCAAGAGCAACGACGCTGCCCAAGACAGCGATCGACAGCCAGGCGGCCAGCAGCGCGACCATCAGTCCACACCGGCTGGCGCTTCCGGCAAGCAGGACGCACCCGCTGCGACCGCGACCGGGGCCGATGACAGCGCCGAGGGCAGCGAGCCGATCGAGGTGCGCCTGCCCGATGTCGGTGATTTCGCCGACATCCCGGTCATCGAGATCCTGGTCGGCGAAGGTGACCAGGTCGACGTCGACCAATCCATCGTCACGCTCGAGAGTGACAAGGCGACGATGGAGATCCCCTCAACAGCCGCCGGCACGGTCGAGACGGTCCATATCCAGACCGGTGACAAGGTCAACCAGGGCTCGCTCCTGCTGACCCTGCGCGGAACAGCCGATCAGGGCAAAGCGTCCGCCAGCGGCAACACGCCCTCGGCCGAGGAAGCGGAAGCGGCGCAAGCGCCGGCCGCGACCTCAAAGGCTGGAGCAGCGGGCGCCGAGGCCGGAGCAAGTGCTGGGACCGGAACCAGTTCAGGAGCCGGCAAGGGCGCTGTGAGTGGCGCGGGCGCCGAGGCCGGCGCTGCAACGCAGCCGGACGCGAGCACCGCACAGGCGTCGGACCGCGTGCCCGGCGAGGCCGAGCGCCGCAAGGCCCCGATCTTGCCGCGCCCGGCCGACATGCAGGCGATCGCCTCGGGCCGCACCCCACACGCCAGCCCGGCGGTGCGCCGCTTCGCGCGCGAGCTCGGCGTCGATCTCACGCAGGTCAAGGGCAGCGGCCGCAAGGGGCGCATCCTCAAGGACGATGTGCAAGCGTTCGTCAAGAAGGCGCTCTCGGCCGGCGGCGCGCCGGCCCCCTCCGGCGGGCTGCCGTTCCAGCTCCCGGCCGCGCCCGAGGTCGACTTCAGCAAGTTCGGCGCCACCGAGACCCAGCCGCTCGCACGGATCAAGAAGCTCAGCGGCACCCATCTGCACCGCGCCTGGCTCACGGTCCCGCACGTCACCCAATTCGACGAGGCCGACATCACCGAACTCGAGGCCTTCCGCAAGGGCCAGAAGCAGGCCGCCGAGCAGGCCGGGGTCAAGCTCACCTTCATGCCCTTCCTAATGAAGGCGGTCGCCGCCGCCTTGGCGCAGATGCCGACACTCAAGGCCTCGCTCGCACCCGACGGCGAGCACCTGATCCTCAAGCACTACACCCATATCGGCGTCGCCGTCGACACCCCGAACGGGCTGGTGGTGCCGGTGATCCGCGATGTCGACAAGAAGGGCCTGTTCGAGATCGCCCGCGAGCTGATGGCGGTCAGCAGCAAGGCACGCGACGGCAAGCTGCTGCCCGGCGACATGCAGGGCGGCGTGTTCAGCATCTCAAGCCTCGGCGGGATCGGTGGTACCGCGTTCACCCCGATCGTCAACGCCCCTGAAGTCGCGATCCTCGGCGTCTCGCGCACCGAGACCAAGCCGGTCTGGAACGGCGACAGCTTCGCGCCGCGGCTGATGTTGCCGCTGTCACTCTCCTACGACCATCGCGTCGTCGATGGTGCCGACGGCGTGCGCTTCACCACCCTGCTCGCGAGCTTGCTCGGGGATATCCGGCGCTTGCTGTTGTAGCCAAACCGCCTGATCGGCCGGCACGATCGGCCGAACAGCTCAGCGTTTGCGTGCTGATCCTGTCTCAGGGCGAGGGCGAATGGCGATGCCGACGGCGCTTGCCGTGCCCTCCCAAAAAGACTAGCTTGAATGTGCAGAACATATCGATATTGATGATTTGTAAAAGGTTTTCATTGATGCGACGGCCTTGTTCCGATGTACTTGCCGCGGACAGGGTCGAGCGAGGCACCTGATGCACACACTGAGCAAGTTGTATGAGCTGGACTATTCGGCCTGGGCGGCACAAACGGCCGAACTGCTCCGCCAAGGGCGGTTCTCGGAGCTGGACCTGGAACATCTGGTGGAGGAGCTGGGCGACATGGGCAAGAGTCAGCGGCAAGAGCTCGTCAGCCGGCTGCGCGTCCTGCTCGCCCATCTGCTGAAATGGCAGTTCCAGTATCGGCGCCTGTCCGAGCGCTGGGCGGAATTCGAAGGCAAGAGCTGGCGCAACACGCTCATCGAGCAACGGCTTTCCCTCGGCTACCTATTGGAAGAACACCCCGGGCTCAAGGGCCATCTGAACCAGGCCATCCGTAAGGCCTACGGCCAGGCCGTCGAGCTTGCGGCACGCGAGTCGGAAATGCCCGTCGAGACCTTCCCGGCCTCCTGTCCCTATGCGCAGACAGAGATCCTCGACGCGGACTTTTATCCCGACATCGAGTAAGCGTTGCCGCGAGCGTCCCGACCACGAGAAGATTGGTACCATGACGTGCGCTCTACCGTCATTGGACCGCCATCATCTTGAATCGCGGGACGGCTTGAATCCCCTACCCATCTGTACCTTGCACTCAGCGAGCACATGAGCCCAGCACTCCCAAAGGCCCATTGCTGGTCACGATTCGAGTACGAGCGTCTCGTCGATGCGGGCGGATTCAGCGCGGATACACGCGTCGAATTGCTGGATGGCGAAATCATCGACATGAGCCCACAGAAGAGCGCTCACGCGACGGCGGTTGGTCTAGTCGAAGAAGCGCTGCGTCACTGTATCGGCGAGGGCTACCACATCCGTAGTCAGAAGCCGCTGGCCCTCGATGACCGGTCCGAGCCCGAGCCGGACATCGCAGTGGTGCGCGGCCAGCTTCGAGACTATGCGGGCAGACACCCGGACACCGCGCTTCTGATCGTCGAGGTTGCCGACACCAGTCTTGCCTATGACCAGGGCAGTAAGGCTCTGGCCTATGCGCGCAACGGTGTCTCCGACTACTGGATCCTGAACCTGCGGGATCGAGCGCTAGAAGTGTATCGTGGGGCGGAGAGTCAAGGATATGGACAACGACGCTTGATCGATGCCAGCGGACAGGTCACGCCACTCGTCGCCCCTCAGTGCATCATTCGCGTCGATGATCTGCTACCGTAGATTAGAAGATCTCGCCAGATCGTCGACGAGCCAAATCGCCCATATACACGACACCATGAAGCGGATGGTGAGAAGGTAAGGGAGCTAATGATCAATACGCTCGAAGCTATCATCGACGAACATGGCGAAGTCAAACTGACGGAGCCCATCCAGCTCAAAGGCCAACGTCGAGCGCTAGTCACAATCCTTGACGAACCGCCAACCGAAACCTGGGAGACAGCGCTGCTATCTGAATCTTCGCTTGCGGCTGACTGGGCGAGACCCGAGGAAGATGCCGCGTGGGCTCACCTGAAGTAAGTGACTGTCGACCCGGTGCCGTTGTCTTGGTCCCGTTTCCGTTCTCCGATCTTTCCAATGCCAAGCTTCGTCCGGCACTCGTGGTGGCCAACGCGGGACGCGGTGACTGGATTTGCGCACAGATCACCAGCAATCCTTACACCGATAGTCATGCCGTCGAATTGACGGATGAGGATTTTGCCGCTGGCTCGTTGCAGCGCATCAGCTTCATCCGTCCAGCGAAGCTCTTTACCGCTAACCAGATGCTGTTTCGGCGCATCGCTGGCTTTGCGACCGAGGAGACGATCGCTCGAGCGCGCACCGCGATCATCAAGGTGATCTCCGACGCATCAGGTGCCTAACGGACATTCCCCCTCGCGGCGGCGCTTCCTGAGCCAAGCACCCGGTCAGACGCTCGCGATGGGCGATGGCCTGAGCTTTCCGATAACACAAATCAACGAACGAGAATCCAATGAGCGATACCGCTCCGAACCATGAAGTCAACGCTCAGGTCGTCGTGCTCGGCGCCGGCCCGGGCGGTTACACGGCCGCGTTCCGCGCCGCCGACCTCGGCCTGCGCACGGTGCTGATCGAACGTTACCCGACCCTCGGCGGCGTCTGCCTCAATGTCGGCTGCATCCCGTCCAAGGCCCTGCTGCACACGGCGCAGATCATCGAGGAGACCAAGACCATGGGCGCAATGGGCGTCACCTTCGCCCCGCCCGAGATCGACCTCGACAAGATGCGCGCCGGCAAGGATAAGGTGGTGAAGAAGCTCACCACAGGGCTCAGCGGGATGGCCAAGCAGCGCCAGGTTGAGGTCGTGCAAGGCACCGGCCGATTCGAGGGCCCGAACCGGATCATGGTCGAGAGCCGCGAGGGCAAGACCGCGGTCAGCTTCGACCAATGCATCATCGCGGTCGGCTCCAGCCCGATCCGCATCCCCGGCTTCCCGCACGATGATCCGCGGGTGATGGACTCGACCGGGGCGCTCGAGATCGACAGCATCCCGGAGCGGATGCTGGTCGTCGGCGGCGGCATCATCGGCCTGGAGATGGCCAGCGTCTACGCCGCGCTCGGCGCCAAGATCGATGTCGTCGAATTGCAGGGGCAGCTCATGCCCGGTGCCGACAAGGATCTGGTGCGCGCCTTCCAGAAGGTGGTCAAGAAGCGCTACGAGAACATTTGGCTCGAGACCAAGGTCGCGACCATGAACGCCAGCTCCCAGGGCATCGACGTGGCGTTTGAGGGCAAGCACGCCGGCGAGGCCCGTTACGACAAGGTCCTGGTCGCGATCGGCCGCCGCCCAAACGGCAAACAGATCAACGCCGAGGCCGCCGGCGTCAAGGTGGACGAGCACGGCTTCATCAAGACCGACCAGCACATGCGCACCAATGTGCCGACCATCTTCGCGATCGGCGACGTCGTCGGCGGCCCGATGCTCGCGCACAAGGCGACGCACGAGGGCAAGGTCGCCGCCGAGGTCATCGCCGGCGAGCCGGCGCTGTTCGACCCGATGACGATCCCCTCGGTCGCCTACACCGATCCGGAGGTCGCCTGGATGGGGCTGACCGAGATCGAGGCCGAGGCCAAGGGCATCGCTTATGAAAAGGGCGTCTTCCCCTGGGCCGCGAGCGGCCGCGCCCTCGGCATCCACCGCGACGAGGGCCTGACCAAGCTCTTGTTCGACCCCGAGACCAAGCGCATCCTCGGCGCCGGCATCGTCGGCCCGAACGCCGGCGAGCTGATCGGCGAGACCGTGCTCGCGCTCGAGATGGGCGCCGACATGGAGGATCTGGGCATGACCATCCACCCGCACCCAACCCTGAACGAGACCATCGGCCTCGCCGCCGAGATGGCCCATGGCACCATCACCGACCTGATGCCGCCGAAGAAGCGCTGAGATGCAACCACCAAGTTCGTCGTTCTCACTAATTCGAGATCGGCGCTCTGGTTGTGATTCATCGATAAGAGTAGACTTGGCCACGACGTAGTCGAATAAGCTGCGGGAGAGCACCGGACGTTGCGACTCTTCGGTCATCACATCTCACGCCATGCTATGGTGTTGGCCGGCGTTGAGGCCGCCCTCATTGCCATTTGCTTACACGTAGCATTGGCAGTTCTTTCCGACAGGCCCCTGTTCCAGGGGTATCATATCGGTCAGAACCTCACCCTTGCGGTCTCCATCATTTTTGTGATGGAGATTATGGGGTTATACGATCGTGAGGTACACGCACAGCAAGGGGCACGAGGTCTTGACGACATCCTTCGCCTCCTTGCATCACTGCTGCTTACCTTAATCGCCGTTACTGTCGCCCGTGCACTGGTCCAGCTCCCACTGCCACCCACGGAGACCTTGCTCGTCGCCACCGGCTTAATCTTCGTTGTCTTGGCCGGCGAGCGCCAGGTTTATCGCAGGATCAGCGTCAACGAACTCTTTGCCCGTCGCATCCTCGTTCTCGGCTCAGGCAGTCGGGCGGTGAACCTAGAAACAAGTAACGCTCTTGCGCAGCGCCCTTACAAGATACTCGCGTTCGTTGCCGTCGAGCCGCAGGAAACGCTCGAGGTACCCGAAAGCCGAATAATCGCTTTGGAGCAAGGACAAAGCCTGCTAAGCCTGGCCCGTAGCATGAAGGCCGAAGAGATCGTGGTCGCCGTGCGTGATCGCCGCGGCAGCCTGCCAATTCGCCAGCTACTTGAATGCAAACTACAGGGAATTACAATTACCGAGATCTCAGCGTTCTTCGAGCGTGAATATCAGCGGCTGGATCTGCAGTCCATGAATACAAGTTGGCTAGTATTCGGTAGCGGTTTCCGTCAAAACTGGCTCAGGAATTTCATCAAACGTTTCTTTGATATCGCGCTTAGCCTGCTGCTTGTCATCCTGACGCTACCCATTATGCTCTTCACGGCTGTCGCTGTCCGACTCGACAGCCCTGGGCCTACCCTTTACTGGCAGACCCGGGTCGGCCGAGGCAATACGGAGTTCGCCATCTGTAAATTTCGCAGCATGCGCCAAGACGCAGAGCAGTCCGGCACCCCGCAATGGGCTGCCAGCAACGACGCACGTATTACGCGCGTAGGCCGTGTCATCCGGAAGCTACGGATTGACGAACTGCCACAAATCTTCAATGTGCTGAAGGGCGAGATGTCCTTCATTGGGCCGCGCCCAGAGCGGCCAATCTTTGTCGAACAGCTCAGCAATCAGATCCCCTACTTCTTGGCAAGACATAGCATACGTCCTGGAATCAGTGGCTGGGCCCAGGTCCGCTATCCCTATGGCGCATCTGTCGAAGACGCGAAAGAAAAGCTCCAGTACGACCTTTATTACGTCAAGAATCACACCCTCTTTCTGGACATCCTTATCCTGCTGGAAACCATCAAAGTCGTTCTGTTTGGGCGTGGTGCGCGCTAGACAATAGTCCATCAGGGCTGGAAATCAGCGGATGCCCATCACCGCAATCAGCTACCTCATCGCAGCAGCCGCCTATCTTCTGCTGGCCGGGCTTGTCCTGACACGTTGGCGACACCGCCAAGGCAGCACCTGGATGCTCGTTGCCAGCCTGCTCACTACCTCTTGGGCTGCCTATTTGGCGCTTCTGTCTTGGCGCTTCGACTCCAGTTCCGCAATGACAGGCGGCGTTTTCGAGGTCGCTCGCAATATCGGTTGGTTTGGATTGCTCTTGACAACCCTCGCCAGCTTGAACGGTATCGACAGGCTCGACAAAGCTCGTTTGCAATCAAACGACGGAAGAACGCTGCAAACCTGGATCGGTTCAACAGCTGCCTTTCTCCTCGTCGTGACGGCACTGTTTGCTCTTCCAGCCAGCGCCATGCAAAATCTTGAGCTATGGCGCAGCCTCGCCATCCTATCGATGGCGGTCGTGGGCTTGATCCTAGTCGAGCAGGTCTATCGCAATACCCCGCCTCAACAGCGTTGGCAAATAAAATTCCTGTGCCTCGCTCTCGGTGGCATCTTTGCGTTCGATCTCTTCTTATATGCCGATCTGGTCCTATTTCAAAGCCTGCAAAGTCCAACTTGGCAAGCACGTGGTATCGTCAGCGCGATGGTCGTGCCACTGATCGGTATCGCCTTCAGCCGCCGGCTCTCGAGGCAGGCCGAACCGATCATTTCTCGCCACCTGCTGTTCCACACCACCGCACTGATGGGCAGCGGGCTCTACCTCTTAGCCATTGGTATCGCCGCTTATTTTATCCGGCAGCTAGGCGGCGATATCGGGACCCTTCTGCAAGCGGCCTTTTTGTTTGGCGCCATTCTGCTGCTAGCGCTAGTCCTATTCTCGGGCAGCGTTCGTGCTCGGCTACGCGTATTCGTTTCAAAGCATTTCTTTCGTTACAGGTATGACTATCGGCAGGAGTGGCTACGTCTAACCGGCATGCTCTCGGTCGAAGATCAGATGACGCCGTTTCATGAGCGTTGCATCGGCGCCATCAGCGAATTGGTCGAGAGTTCGGGCGGCATCCTTTGGGTCCGCCGCGACGACGGCTGGTATCAGATCGAAGGTGCACTCAATCTCGGCACGCCGGAGTATCCCCCGGAAAGTCCAAGTGGCCCGCTAGTCAGTTTTCTGCACCGTACGAATTGGATCATCGAGCTGGCAGAGTACCGAAGCGGTCCTGGCCTCTATGGTGATCTAAGCCTTCCTGACTGGCTCCTGCAAGACGCCCGCCACTGGGCGGTTGTGCCATTGCTCAAGGGCAATGTGCTAGAAGGGTTCGTCGTTCTCGCCCAACCCCGGGCACCCCACCGCATCGACTGGGAAGAGCGCGACCTGCTTAAGACCGCCGGCCGCCAGCTCGCCGTATACATCGCGCTTGTACGTACCCAAGAGGCGCTGCTCGAGGCCCGTCAGTTCGAGGCATTCCATCGACTCGCTGCTTACCTGGTACATGATCTAAAGAATGTCTCTGCCCAGCTATCACTGATCTGCTCGAATGCCGAGCGCCATCGAGACAAGCCTGAGTTCATCGCCGACGCATTTCAAACCGTTGCCAACGCCCGCGACCGACTTGAGCGCACGCAGACCCAGCTGCGCAACGTCCAACCACCGAGCGAGAAGGCCGCGCCGCAGACGATACCACTCGCGGCGCTGCTTGAGGAGATCGTTGCCGAGAGTCGCGACGAGCTTCCTAGACCGTCACTCGAAATCCGCCAGTCAACCGACTTGAAGGTTGACAGAGAGAGTCTAAAAAACAGTATTCAGCACCTTGTCAGAAATGCCCAACAAGCCACTACCGAGACGGGCTTTGTGCGACTGACCCTTGACGTGGATCCCGACTCTGCACAGATCATTGTCGAGGACAACGGATCCGGGATCGACCGCGACTTCCTCCAGCGACGACTGTTTCGCCCGTTTCAGACCACCAAAGGTAATGCCGGCATGGGCATCGGGCTCTATGAGGTGCGTGATCAGATCACTCGTATGGGAGGACGCATTGATGTCCAGAGCCAGCTTGGCGAAGGTACCCGCTTTACCCTAATGTTACCTCGCTAACAAAGTTAGAACTGGCCTCCAACATAGAGCATGGTAGTCAAGCAACGATGGCTTCTTCTGATTCCGATAAGCAACCCTTGAAACTACTCATCGTTGAAGACGATTCTGGACTGCAGAGCCAACTGCGCTGGTATTTCGACGGCTATGAGATCCTTCAGGCCAAAGACCGCGCCAGCGCCATGAGCCAGATGCGCCGACATCAACCGCCACTGGTCTCGCTTGACCTTGGGCTGCCACCTGATCCGGCCAACTCAACCGAAGGAATGGCGCTCTTGGAAGAAATGCTCTCGGTCTCACCCGAAGCCAAGGTAGTCGTCGTCACGGGCAACGACGACCGTCAAAACGCTTTGCAAGCAATTAGCCTCGGCGCTTACGATTTCTATATCAAGCCCGTCGATGCTGATGAGCTACGCCTGATCGTCGATCGCGCTGCCCATGTGTACGGGCTTGAGGCCGAGAACCGCAGGTTGGCTCGCCAGAGCGCGTCGCCTTTACAAGGGCTGATCACTTCCGATCCGGGCATGCTCAAGATCTGCCGCATGGTCGAGCGCGTCGCCCCTTCGGACGCGACCGTCTTGCTTCTCGGCGAAAGCGGTACCGGAAAGGAGGTCCTTGCCCGAGCCGTGCACCAACTTAGCTCACGCGCCAAAGGGCCATTCGTTGCCATCAACTGCGCTGCGATTCCCGAAAATCTCCTCGAGAGCGAGCTGTTCGGCTACGAGAAAGGGGCCTTTACCGGTGCAACGCGACAGACCATTGGTAAGCTCGAGCATGCTGACAAGGGCACCTTGTTCCTAGATGAGATCGGCGATCTACCGATGAGCTTGCAGGCCAAGCTGCTCCGCTTTCTCCAGGAGCGCGTAGTCGAGCGTCTAGGAGGACGCGCTGAGATTCCGGTGGACACTCGTGTCATCGGCGCAACCAACAAAGACCTAGAGGCAATGATCAAGAGCGGCGAGTTCCGCGAGGACCTTTTTTACCGGATTAGCGAAATTGCTATCGATATTCCGCCGCTGCGAGAACGTCAAGGCGACCGTAGTCTCATTGCGCATGCTCTGTTGGAACGCTATCGCCAAGAGCAGCGCAAAACGACGCGCCTCAGCTTCTCGGCGGAGGCTCTGCGTGCAATCGATGCTTACAATTGGCCAGGCAATATTCGAGAACTGGAAAACCTAATCCGGCGGGCGGCGATCATGGCGGATGGCCCTAGAATCGAACCCGATGATCTCGGCCTCTCAACGCCAGAAGACCCAGAAGAACCGCTTGCTCTAAGAGAGATTCGTGACGCCGCGGAGCAACAAGCCATCATCAAAGCGATGAGCCGATGTAACGGCAACATCGCGCAGGCGGCTGACCTGTTGGGCATTACCCGCCCGACCCTCTATAACCTGTTGGACAAATACGGTTTTCGACAGTAAGCGGCACGCTGGATCAAGCCGGCTCCGGTTGCTCAAGGAACCTCAGCCCGAGTTCCAGACTCTCGTTAACGAAAACGACAATGGCGTCGCGAATGCCTTTCTCTGGGACGATCAGGCGCACCTCTGAGCCTGGTTGGGGGTGTAACCCTTCCGACTCTTGCACCGCGACCCGGGCCCCACCTAAAGAAACATCAACCAGGCGGCATGGGAACGTAAAACCTTGGATCCATATATCTGTCAGCAGGTTGACGATTGTGCGCGGATACCGACGGCGATCTGACAAGTGCAGCGGCTCTTCCGGCCGGTTTTCGAGAGTCCAAGCACGGCTCGCATCTTGGTGAACCTCTTTGGCGGAAAGCGCATAGATCTTCGCTTGAGCCTCGGCTTCGACTGGAGGCGACCCCCAGCGCTCGATAATCGCAGCTACGAAACGGGGCGAGATTTCCCGATATTCGGCTTCGGTCGCCAAGTCCGCCCGAAGCTGATCATGGATCTTTCCAAGCACCTGCAAGCATTGCTCCCAATTTCCCTGCTCCAGAGCAGAAAACCAAAAGTCAGCGAGCTCTTCAACCAACTGCTGATGATTGGCTTCTTGCTTTGCCATGTGGTACTCCCCCGCTGAGGCCGGTTGGCGGCCGATTTGTGCGACACGATTTGATAGGGGAGGATAAGCAAACATCATGCCGTTTCGCAAAAAAACAGGTAACCTATTGATAATAAGAACGTCATGAAACAGCGGCGGCGGCCCCATGAACCGCGCTGGCAAAACTGTAAAGAAACCGGACACTGACAACCCACGAGCCTTATGGCCGGAGATCGCTGCGCCTCAACAGTTCACGCGCAAAGTCGATCGGGATCGCATAGGTGATTCCGCTGGGTCGCTCTAGTGCGCTCTCTCGCCCCTCCTTGATGAACACCATGTTGATCACGCCAAGCACCTCACCGCTGGCTGGATCGAACAAAGGACTGCCACTGTTGCCCGGGTAGGCGGTCGCATCCAGCTGGTAGATATCGTAGGGCTCGCGCATGCGCCGGATCAGCGACGGCTTCAACTGCTTGCCGGAGCGCGCCGGCATCACCACCGGCGCCACGGCGGCAACGATTCCGCGGTGGGTAGCCGGAAACAGCCCGAGCGCGGCGCCGATCGGGAAGCCGGTGAAGGCGATCTCCTGGCCCTCGCGAACTGCACCGGGCGCGGTCAGCCGCAGCGCCGGCAGCGGCTCGCCCTCGACGCGCAGCAGGGCCAAATCATGCGCCTCATCCTTCGCCACCGGCCGCGCCGGCCGCACCTGCGCCTTCGACCCCTCGGCCGGGATCAGCACGACGAGAAACTCACGTCGCTCCTCGTTAAGCTGATCTGGCAGGACGTGATGATTGGTGATCACATGCCGGCCATCGGCCACCACGAACCCCGTACCGCGCACCTGCGCCCGCGGCTGCCGGGTCTCCTGGTAGGTGCCGATGCCGACGATCGAGGGCTTGACTTGCGCGATGGTCGATGGAAGGTCGCCAGCATGGGGAGCACTGATGCGAGTACCTAGCAGCAGTATCGCCACAATCATCTGCGCGATAGCGCCTCGCAGGGGCCAGGTCTTAGGCAACGAACCATTCACGATATTGTCCTCTTTTCCAACAAACAGTTACAGATAGTAGTTCAATTTTTCTGTGTTGATCCGACTCTGACAACACAGCAAGGGCATTTGTCGGTAAACTTAACAGTAGCCAGAGTACACTCACAGCGCATACAACGAGAGGGCAGCAAAGGGCTGATTAGACGGCCAAAAACCAGCTAGGCGCAAAAATTGCTTACCTCTTAGGTAGCCTACCCTATGACGCGCCGTTCACAAGAAGGCTCCGCCGCGACGGGTTAAACTATCGAGTATGTCGAGACTGCTCGCCGGCGGGCGGACTTACACGAACACTGAAGCGAGTACGAATCATGCACCCCGATAAGCCGCAACATCGATCCGACGAGACCACCCCCGAGATCGCCAGCCAAGATCAGAATATCGCAGCAAAGCGAAAATCACGCCGAGCGTTGTTAAAAGCAGCCTCTGCCGCCCCGATTATCTACACGCTGCCCAGCGGGGTTGCCTCAGCTAATGCTTCGACCTGTGAAGTGAAGGACGACAATTTTCGAAAGTTCAGTGAGTTAAACCCCGATGATAAACAAGCGATTAACAAGGACGAGGTCAGCGCTGGGGACTCTCTCAGTGACGGTTTCTTGTACCAACCAGATACCCTCTACGGTCCCGAAAATGCAGTAGCGGTGAAGGGCTCTTGCTGGTGTTCGCTCAATCCTACCGACTCCGGCTGTACGCCGACGATTTAGCATCGTTTTCCGTCTGCCAGTAGCTTTTGGCCAATCAGCCCATAAGCTTGACTGGTTCAAGCAGATTAAGCCCGCCGTTTTTCGATGGACATCAGTTACCGTAGGCTCGGTGATGGAGCTGTGATCTTCAGTCACCGTACGTGGAAGACACACATCTTGACACCAGCGGCTACCCTGATCTTTGAGGCCCTCGACGAGGTCCGCCCGGCTGATGGCGGCCCCGTTCCGCGGGCGGCCGCGCTCGCGTTGCTCCGACAGGACCTCGACGTCGAGACCGATACTCCCAGCACCCAGCAGCTCCTGCGTATGCTCCGGCGTCTTGGCGTCATCGCTTGAAGGAGACATCCAGCGTGCGCCTGCGCGAGCAACCGCTGCACGCACTCAGCAGACAGGCAAACCGCGGTCGGCTCTATCTCGATCAAGGCGCCGCGCGGCTGCGCATCCGCTCCTCGATCAAGGGCTTCATCCGCAACCTGCACCTGCTCTACGGTGCCTTTCCATATCTCCAAGCCGACACTGGTTTTGCCGATCACCATGTCGAGCTGCGCCGAGGCCGCCGGCTCCGCGCCCTGATCCGCCCGCAATCGCGCTTCCGCACCGACGGTCAGGAGCCTTTCGAGCCCTTTCCGCTGCATGGTGCGCTCCCGCTGTTCGAATGGGGTATCAACTGGAGCTTCGCCCAGCGCGCCAATCAATACATCCTGCTCCATTCCGGTGTGCTCGCCAGGGCCGACCGAGCCGTCATCATGGCCGCACCGCCGGGTTCTGGAAAGAGCACCCTCGCCGCCGCCATGATGCTCAGCGGCTTTCGTCTCCTCTCCGACGAGTTCGGTGTGCTCGACCCCAACAGCGGTCAGCTGCTGCCGATGCTCAAGCCGGTCGCGCTGAAGAACCAATCCGTCGATGTCATCCGCGCCTTTTCCGATCAGGCCGTGATCGGTCCGCTGTTCGTCGGCACCCGCAAGGGTGATGTCGCCCATCTCGCGCCGAACGAGACCAGCACCGACGGCCTGCATCGTCCGGCCCGCCCAGCGTTGGTGATCTTCCCGGCCTTCGAGGCCGGCGCGGCCCTCGATTGCCGCCGCCTGCCCGGCGAGGATGCCTTCGCGCATCTCGCCTTCAACAGCTTCAATTATCATTTGCTCGGGCCGACCGGCTTCCATGCGGTCGCCGATGTGATCGCCGCCTGCCCGGCCTATAGACTGCGTTTCGGGCAGCTCGAGTCGGCCATCGAGCAGATCCGCGCCCTGCTCGATGAGGCCGATGGCAACGCACAGGGCGCGGCACAACGCCACCCGGGATAAGCCGATGCGCGGAACCGCCGCCCTGCCGCTGCCAGCAGGCCGACACCTGCTCCCGCTGCTGCGCGATCCCGCCTACGCTCGAGGCATGCGGCTGGCCGATTGGGATGAGACCCTCCGTCTCGCGCGGCACGCACGTCTGCTCGGCCAGCTTGGGTACCGATTGCAAGCCGACCAGCCGACCTGGGACCAGATTCCCGAGCGGGTGCAAGGCCACCTACAAGCCGGCATCAACGATGCGGCCTACCACGCCCAGCTCGTGCGCATGGAGCTGCGGGATCTCGAGCAGGCGTTGCCTTCAGACCTCTCCGTGACCCTGCTCAAGGGCGCGGCCTATCTCCTGCAAGACCTGCCGCTCGCGCGCGGACGCACCCCGAACGATGTCGATCTGCTGGTGCGGCGAGCGGACCTGGACACCGCCGAGCAGGCGCTCAAATGCGCCGGCTGGCGCATGGCCGTCCAATCCGCCTACGACGAGCGCTACTACCGCGAATGGAGCCACGAGCTGCCGCCGCTGCGCTATCCCGGTCACCCGCTCGAGGTCGATCTGCACCACAGCATCACCCCGGTCACCAGCCGCACCCGCGCCGACGACGCCCTGCTCTTCGCCGATCTGAGACCGATCCCGAACTCCCGCTATCGGGCACTCGGCCCACTGGATCAGATCATCCATGCGGTCATCCACCTGTTTCAGGACTCCGAGCTCACTAACGAGCTACGGGGGCTGGTCGATCTCGACGGGCTGTTGCGCCAGTTCCTCCACAGCGAGCAGGATTGGCACGCCCTGACCGAGCGCGCCCGCGGCCACCATGCCAGCCGGCTGCTCTGGTATGCGCTGCATTACTGCTGCGCCTGGCTCCGCATTCGACTGGGTCTTCCGCCGCAGCGCTCTGCCACAGTTGCCCGATAAGCGCCTGACCCTCACGCAGCGTCTCGCCCGTCAGGCGGGTCAAGCGCGCTACCATTTTCGACGAATGCCACCAACGCTGCTCGCGCGGCATCTGCTCCATAAAGGCTGGGTCGCGTTGACGCCGGGCACTCGAAAAAAGCAGCACAGCCCGGAAACCCTTTAAGCCCAGTGCTGCCGGCCTTCTTGCGCCATGGCCGGCGACTGGCTCGGATGCGGCGCGCCCCAGTTCTCGCCCCTAGCCACCCTGCCCGACC
>JAAAOQ010000222.1 GCA_009908845.1 Gammaproteobacteria bacterium | reverse complement strand
GACCTGCCCCCCTCAATGTGGCTCTGTGTCGATGGATGTGTCCGTCCTCAACATAACCCACGGACGTTGAGGACGGGCAGGTCAAAACATCATGTCTAAACCCAAAGCAACGCAAGAGCGCCTGAACCGAGGCCCTGACCATGACCGAGAACACCGAAAATCTGGTACTCGAGCACCTGCGAGCGATCCGCGGCACCTTAACCAATCATAGCGAGCGCTTGGAACGGATCGAGCTTCGGCTATCGACCATCGAGCAGACCCTAGGCGGCCTGTATGCCCTGTCCGCCAGCGACCGCGAGACCCTGCAAGGTGCGCTTAAACGAATCGAGCGCATCGAGCGGCGCCTAGACCTAAGCGACAACGACCCCCGAGCATGAGAGCCCGAGCGCCCGACATCAGCGAGATCGTGTCCAGCACGACCCGCCTGAAATGCCTGATCGGATGCAATCTCGTCTTCACCCTCGCCGTACTTTGGCGCGTGTTCGCCTGATCCGGCCGCACTGCCCGAGCACTCAGCCAGAACCCAGCGAGCCCCGGAGCGGCCGCCACCGCCCCGGAGCCAGACCCCAAGACCGCCGCCGCACCGCCAGCCGGCGACCCCCCCGGAAGCCGCGCCCGATCCCGACGGCCCGCCGCGCGGCTTCAGCATCAGCGATCAAGGCGTCTTCTACCAGAAGCCGCCGAGCAAGCGCGACAAGGAGAGCGACCCCCGCCGCCGGTCTGGATTTGCTCATCGCTGCGCGTGCTGGCCTTGACGCGCGATGCCCGCGGCGCCGACTTCGGCCGCCTGGTCGCCTTCGTCGATCCCGACGGCAACCCGCGGCAAGTCTGGATCGCCTTCGCCGCACCGCTGCTGCATCTGGTCGGCGCCGAGTCCGGAGGGTTCCACCAGCGCGGCGCCAGCACTGACGCGAGTTCGAGCGGCAAGACCACCATCCAACGCGCCGCCGCTTCCATCTGCGGCCCGCCGGACTATTTGCAGCGCTGGCGCGCGACGGATAACAGCCTTGAAGCCCTCGCCGAGCTGCACAACGACGCCGCGTTGCTGCTCGATGAGCTGAAACAGATAGACCCCAAGGCCGCCGGCGAGGTCGCCTACATGCTCGCGAACGGCAGCGGCAAGGCCCGCGCGAACCGCAACGGCGACGGCCGGCCGGTCAAACGCTGGCGTCTGCTGTTCCTGTCTTCCGGTGAGATCGGCCTTGCTGATCATATGGCGACCGCCAACAAGCGCGCCCGCGCTGGTCAAGAAGTTCGCATGGCAGAAATCCCAGCCGATGCCGGCGCCGGGTTCGGTTGCTTCGAGCACTTGCACGACGAGCCCGACGGCGCCGCCTTCGCCCTTCGCCTGAGCGACGCGGCCGCGACTTACCACGGTGCCCCGTTCGCCGCCTATATTGAACAACTGATCGAGCACCGCGCCGAGCTGCCACGGATCATCCGTGAGGATCGAGATCTCTTTGTCAGTGATGCACTAAGCGGCATCAGGGAGCCATCCGGGCAAGTCCGACGCGTCGCCGCCCGCTTCGGCTTGGTCGCCGTCGGCGGCGAACTGGCGACTGCCGGGAATCTGACCGGCTGGCCTGAAGGCCACGCCCACGAGGCCGCTTTGACCTGCTTTCAAGCCTGGCTCGATGCCCGCGGCGGAGCAATCCCGGCTGAAGAGCGCGAGCTGATCGCCCAAGTGCGGCACTGGTTCGAGCAGCACAGCAACCGACTCCGCTGGAAGAACCGCGCCTTGGACGATCACGCGCCCGAGGTCCCCCGGCAAGCCGGTTTCAAAGACGACCCTGCCGACGCCGCCGGAGGTTTGCTGTTCTATGTTTACCGCGAGACCTTCCGCCGCGAGGTCGTCGAGGGCCATAACCCGACCGATGCCGCCCGCCTGCTAGTGCGCCGCGGCATCCTCGAACCCGACAGCGAAGGCAAGACGACACAGAAGATCCGGCTTCCAGGGTTCAGCAATCCGCAGCGCGTCTATGTGTTCCGGTCCGATCTCGGAGAAGACGCCGACGATGGACCTTGAAGCCCTAGAACGTGTCTTCCGCCGCGGGCACAAGCCCGACAACGAGCCGGCCCCAAACTGCCCGCGGCCCGCTGATCCTTGCCCGGACCCAGGAATCGAGCCAGCACCGGCGGACCCCGCCGGCCCCTGGTACGGCTACACCCGTGATGATCTCGCCGCGATCGAGCCTGACCTATGGCCCGAGATCGAATCCCGCCCCGAGGTCCTGCAAGCCTTCGCGCGCGCCCTGAGCGAGAACCCATCAGCCCCGCAGCCCGGCGAGCTTCTGGCCCGCCCCGCCCGACCGCTAGCGCCCGTTACCTGCGGTACCTGCCGACACTTCGCCCCGAATGAGCGGACGCCTGCCGCCGGCCTTGGTCGCTGCTCTGCTCCTGTAAAGGTGCACCATCGGCCGGCGGGCTGCTGGCCTGGTGCTCGCCACCACTGCCGCGACTGGCGCCCGCGTGACCGATACCGCAACGACCAGAGCACCGATGTATGAAACGATCCGTTGAGCTTCACGCTTTGCACCATCTCCGCGCCGCCTTTTGTCTCCAACGGGAACGCGGTTTGGCACCACGCGCGGCTGCCCTTGGCTTGGCCCGGACGATCCGCTGCGCTCGGCTATGGGAACGGAACTGGCGCGCCGCGATCACCGCTGATGATCGCGTTGCAATCCTGATCGACGGCCGGCGCCTGATTCCGATGGACGATCCTCAGCACTGGCAGGATTGGCCCGACTCCTAACCCGCGAAGCACCGCCCGCCCGCGCGGTTGAGGCGGGATAACCCTTTATTGCGCGTCGCCGCAACCTGTTGCGTTGCCTTGCGTTGCACTTGGCGACTATTGCCGACAGGCAGGCAATGCAGGTTGTGGGTCCTTCTGACGGAATCGCGCGCGGGTTGTCGGCGCCCCGCTTTCACTCTAGTGAGCCGGCCGCCGAGCATAGGCAAGCGGCGCCAGCAACTCGTTGTTTAATTGAGCGTTACTGAACAGATGGAAAGCCAACGACCAGCAACAGCAAACCGTCTACCCGAAAGGTGACTCAACGAGAACCGGCCTAGCCTGGATTGAATCTAAGCCGTTGTTTTCAATGGTGCGCCCTGTTGGAATCGAACCAACGACCACCTGATTAAAAGTCAGATGCTCTACCAGCTGAGCTAAGGGCGCGACATCTCGAATCAAACGCCGAGTATACCGGACCAAGCGCGTCGCCGAAAGTTGTTAGACTGCGACATCTCAACCAGATTCCCGTATGGATTGCAGCAGCGCGGGTCGCGATGGCGACCTACGCTTGGGCCGAACATAGGGCGACTGAGGGTATGACGAATACGGATGCGCCGAAACAGGGCGGCGATGGGCAGGCGATTGGAATCGCCCAGCGCTTCTTTCCGCTGGAGGCTCGCTTCGAGATCCGGCCGCTCGGTGCTGGGCTGATCAACGACACGCGACTGCTCAAGTGCAAGGCCGGGCAGTTCGTGCTCCAGCGGATCAACGGTCTCGTGTTCAAGGATGCCGATGCGATCGACGCCAATCTGCTGTGCATCCAGGACTGGCTCGCCGGACATCCCGATGCCGGCGTCCGCTTGCCCCGCTTAATGCGGGACAGCGACGGTCGAGCGACCCTCCGCGATGACAACGGCGACGCCTGGCGGTTGATGGAGTACATCGAGCATAGCCGCGTCTTGAAGCCGCTCGAGAATCCGCGCCAGGCACATGAGATCGGGCTCACGCTCGGGCGTTTTCACGTCGCCCTCGCCGACCTGCCGCCAAGCCGGTTGAATCTGACCCTACCCGAGCTCCATGACACGCCCCAGTGTAGGGTCAAGCTCGATGAAGGGCTCAACACCCCGGTCAGACCCCTTTGCGATGAGGTCGGGATCGCGCTGGAACAGATCGAGGCGCGCGCGGCACTGCTGCCGGTCCTGCAGCGCGCGAGACGCGATGGGACCTTGCCAACCAGGGTCACCCACGGCGACCCGAAGCTCGACAATGTCCTGTTCGCACAGGACTCGGACCGCGCGCTCTGCCTGATCGACCTGGATACCGTACAACCCGGTCTGCTGCATCATGACCTGGCCGATTGCTTGCGCTCCTGCTGCAATCGCGCGAGCGCGCTCGGTGAAGAACCCTCCGCCGAGCTCGACCTCACGCTCGCCCGTGCCCTGATGAGCGGTTATTCCGAGGTCGCTGCACCCCTGTTCGATTCAGACGCGCTCGCCCTGCTCTACCCGGCGATCGCGCTGATCCCGCTCGAGCTAGCGATGCGGTTCCTGACCGACTATCTTGACGGCGACCGCTATTTTCGCGTGACCGATCCATGTCAGAACCTGACGAAGGCGCAGATCCAACTGGCCTTGGTCGGCGATATCGAGGCCAAGCGCAGCGAGATCGAAACGGTCATCGGGGATTGTTTTTCGACGCCACCGTCGACAGATCGCCGGCGTGCGCGACGCCGGCCAGCGCCGCAACCGAGGCCGGGGGACGAGGCACTGCGGGAGCGCGCGCAGGCTGTTCTCGGCCAGCTCGCCGACCTGCTCGAGCAGTTGCGGCACCCGCGGGCAGCCGAGGTGAAAACGCTTGCGCAGCGCTTCGCCGACGAGCCCGAGGCCGTCTGGCGGGCGATCAACGGCAATGACTGGTGGGCGGGGGCCGGTTCGCTCGCTGCGGAGACCATGGCGGATAATCCCGAGCTCGATCCGCACAGCTGGCAGCTGCAGGTCCGGTCCTTCCGGGAGCTGCTGAGCGAGCTCGCCGAGCTGCTGCAGGCGCACGGTGAGCCGAACCCGGGTCTGGGCTCCTGGCTGCTCGCCTTCCGGAACTGGAACGCCAGCGAGGTTTAGGAGACCCAAACGGGACAGGCCCGACTCAGGGCAGCTCCGCGGGTCTCGATGAGATAGCAGTCGCACCCTCTTGGGCGCTGCCTCACCCTGAACGCATTGGGCGTTCCGCGACGCCATTCTGAAACGCCTGTTATTCGCCACCCCCTAGCGGCTTCAGCATGACCCAACATCTGACCGATGCCCTGGCACTGTTGACCGTGCTCGGGCTCGCAGCCCAATGGCTCGGTTGGCGGCTGCAGATCCCGGCGATCGTGCTGCTCAGCCTCGGTGGGCTGTTGATCGGACCGATCCTGGGCCTGTTCCGTCCGAGCGAGGCCCTCGGCGAGGCCTACCAACCGTTGATCAACCTTGCTGTCGCAGCGATCCTGTTCGAGGGCGGTCTGTCGCTGCACCTCGCCGAGCTGAAGCAATCCGCCGCGATCGTCAATCGGCTCGTCACCCTGAACGTCGCGCTCGGCTTGGCGCTCACCGCGGTCGCAGCGCACTGGATCGCTGGGCTGTCTTGGCCGGTTGCAGTGATCTTCGCCGCCATCCTGATCGTCACCGGCCCGACGGTAATCCTGCCGCTGCTGCGCCAGGCACGTCTGAAACGGCGTCCGGCCGCTTATCTGAAATGGGAAGGGATCGTCAATGACCCGATCGGCGCCGTGCTGGTCGTGGTGCTGTTCGACTACTTCGCAGGTGTTGGCAGCGGGAACAGCCCCGCCCCGCTCGGTGAGACCCTGCTGCACACGGCCCTCGGTGTGCTCAGCGCTCTGGCCTTGGGCGGCATCGGGGGCTGGCTGCTCGGCCGGACCTTCCTGGCCGGTCAGGTCCCGGAATACCTCAAGGGACCGATCGCGCTGGCATCGGCGATCGGCGTCTATTCCCTCGCCAACCTGGTGCTCCACGAGGCCGGTCTGATCGCGGCAACGGTGCTCGGGATCGTGCTCGGCAATATGAATCTCCCGAGCATCGGCGAGATACGCCGCTTCAAAGAATACATCGCCATCCTGCTCGTCTCCGGTGTGTTCATATTGCTCACCGCGGACCTGGACCCAGACATCATGTCGGCGATGGATTGGCGCAGCGCGGCCCTGGTCGCGGTGGTGATCTTCCTGGTGCGTCCGGTCTCGGTCTGGATCGCGACGATCGGGGCCGGGATGAGCTGGCAAGAGCGGGTGCTGGTGGGCTGGATCGCGCCGCGCGGCGTGGTCGCTGCGGCCGTCGCTGGGGTCTTCGGGCCGGCGCTGGCCGAGCAAGGCTTCCCCGGTGCCGAGCAGCTGTTGCCGCTGGTCTTCACGCTGATCCTGCTCACGGTGGCCCTACACGGCCTGAGCCTGGGCTGGCTGGCGCAGCGGCTCGACCTGAGCGCGCAACGCCGCGGCGGACTCATCATCGCCGGCGCGACCGCCTGGAGCACCGGGCTCGCCAAGGCGCTGCATGAGCGTCAGATCCCCGTCATCGTCGCCGACAATGCCTGGCACCGTTTGCGCAGCGCCCGGCTTGCCGGTGTGCCAGTGTACTTCGGCGAGCTGCTCTCCGAGCATGCCGAGCACGCGCTGGAGCTAGGCGCGTTCCGCTCGCTGTTGGCGCTGACCAATAACGACGCCTACAACGCCCTCGTCTGTGCCCATTTCGCCCCGGAGCTGGGGCGCCAGCGCGTATACCAGCTCGCGAGCGGGGATCGGGCCGAGGCCCGCCGTCCAGCGCCCGGTGTCCGCGGCCGCACCGCGTTCTCCGCAGACGTGCAATACGAAGACCTGCAGCGGCACTGGTACCAAGGCTGGGGTTTTCACGGGTCACGGATCACGGAGAGCTTCGACCTCGACGCATTCAGGAAGGCGCTGCCGAAGGACGCGATCCCGCTGCTGATCATCGATGAGCATGGCGAGGTCAGCGTGCTGGAACACGACAAACCGCTCAAGGCATTGGCCGGCCAACGCATCCTCTGGTTCGGCTGCAAGTCGGCCTGCGAGACCGACGACACGCCACTGGAATCGGCAGCAAGCCCGAAAGCAAGAGAGGCCGGCCGCTGATCCCGCGCCCTGGTGCTCAGCGTCCAGTTGACGGCGACCGCGTGCCCATTCGCCAGAAGGCCCATGCAATCGCCGCGATCCAGACGGCCCCGAGCCAACCGATGACCCCGTCATAGTCACCCGCGAGGAATGCAAGCTGCGAGGCCTCGTCACCATCGGTCAAACGTCGGGTCAGCTGGATCACGAAGACCCAACCAGCGTGCAGACCGATACACCAGCCGATGTGACCGGAGCGCTCGCGAACGAGCGCCAACAAGGTGCCTGCGGCGAACAGCGCGACCAGCGAGTCCAGATGCTGCCACTGGAAGAAACCCGTGAATACATGGATGAACATGGCCCAGGCGCCAAGCCAATCGAACGCCTGCCCTGCCGGTAGGGCGTGCGGTTTCAGAAAGTGCACGACGGCATAGAGTGCTGCCGAGCCGGACGCCGCAGCGGCGACACCGGCCCCACGTCGAATACTCGAGTAGAGCGCGCCACGAAAGAAGGTCTCCTCGAGCAGACCGATCAGCAGCCCGCCAATCAGCGCTGCGACAGCCTTTTGTAGCAGGCCCCACAGCCCGCTCGACCAGTCTGGATCGGGGACGCGCACGCCGATGCCGAGCTCCAGCAGCACCAGCACGAGCAGGCTGAGCACGCCGAAGAGCCAGCCCCGCTTCACCGTTTCGATGAACCTAGGCCTCTCGAGCGCGAAGCCCAGCGACTCTCGGTCCGCAAGATCCAGCCAGCGCAGGAAGGGCCAGAGGCCGGCCAGGATCAGGATCTGCGCCAGGCGCCCCATCACGCGCTGGGGCTCGTAGTCGATCCAACCGGTCTGCATGACCGGGTAGGTCAGTACCACCGCAAGCGTCAGCGCGCAGAACAGATAGCCGAAGAAGAGCGCGGCTTGGCGCAGCGCGAAGAACCGGCCCTGGCGTGGGGAGTGCATCCGTATCGGGATCGGGGCAGCCTGTGTCGGAGACGCGCAGGACTCAGCTGATCGCCGGTGCCTGGTGCAGGTAGCGATCGTCGACGAGCTGTTTAAGCACGAAATCGGCGACGTCCGCGCGTGCGATCCGAGTCGCCTTGAGCGATGGATCGGTCCCGCTGCGATAGTCACCGGTCGCAGGCCCATCAGTCAGCCCGCCAGGTCGAACGATGGTCCAGTCGAGCTCGCTGCGCCTGATCAGTGCCTCCTGTTCCTCTTTGGCGGCCATGATCCGCTTCAGCGTTAACTGCATCAGGACTCGGAAGAACCCGGGTACCTGATCTCGGCTGTCGCCGACCCCGAGCGAGGTCACCGCGACCAAGCGCTTGATCTGCAGACGCTGCATGCCATCGATGATCCGCGCCGTGCCCCTTGCCTCTACGGGTTCCTTGCCGCCATGGCTGCCAAGCACGCAGACAACAGCGTCGACGCCTTCGAGGCAGCGGTCGACGGCGGCCTGGTCGAGCACATCGCCGGCAACCACTTCCAGACCGGGCACCGCGTCAAGTTTTTCCGGCGCGCGCGCGAGCGCGCGTACGCTGTCACCCTTCGCCAATGCCTGCGTTAGCACTTGCCGGCCAGTCCCGCCCGTGGCACCGAATAAGGCGATCTTCATGCGCTAGCCTCGGCTGGGGTCGAGTTGGCATGGTCAGCCGGCGCCGATCCGTTAGCACGTCGAAATAACATCATGTAGTTAACCGCCATCGAGCTGGAAAACTTGAATGCCCGGTTGAATGGATTGACACGCACACCAGTGCGATCCACCGGCACCATCTCAGCGCCGAGGCCATCCGTCAACTCGTTTGGCTTGACCAGCTTTCGATAGTGATGCGTGCCCTTCGGCAGCCAGCCGAGGATACGCTCCGCCCCGAAGATCGCGGTCACCCAGGCGAGTGGCGTGCGGTTGATGGTCGCGACCACCATCACGCCGCCAGGCCGCACCAGGCGGGCGCAATCGGCCAGGAAATCGGGCAGGTGATCGACGTGCTCGACAACCTCCATATTCAGGACGGCGTCGAACGTCTTGCCCTCGCGCGCAAGGTCGTGCGCGGTGACCAACCGGTATGACACGTCCAAGCCACTCCAGCCCGCGTGGATCTGCGAGACGCGGATATTCTTCTCGGTGATCTCGGTGCCGGTGACCCGTGCCCCGAGCCGCGCCATTGACTCGCTGAGTATCCCACCGCCGCAGCCGATGTCGAGGATGTCCAGCCCCTCGAGCGGCCGCTCTGCCCTGGCATCGCGGGCGAACACGCGGCAGAGCTGCGCGCGAATGTAGTCGACCCGGAACCGGTTGAGCTTGTGCAGCGGCCAGAATGGCCCTTGATCGTCCCACCAACGATGGGCAAGCTTCTCGAAGTAGGCAACCTCGTCCGGATCGATATCGGGGGCACTGAGATGGATAGCGGTCATGGTTGATCGTCTGGGTGTTCCTAAACAGTGTTTCAGGTCGTGCTCGGGATGCTCTATTGCAAGCGTCGATTCCAGTCTGTTCGGCAAGCTTTGAGTCGAGTCTGCCTTGCAAGCCTCGATTCCAGTCTCTCCGGCAAGCCGCGGCCGGGTTCTGTTGTGCGCTGAGCACGCCTCGGTTAGCCTCGCGACCTTGCAGAGTAGCCGGTCTTCCCGCATTGACCCGACATCAAGACCCAGCGCCGTCCCTCGATGCAGCCTTGGCGGCTGCGCCAGCAGATTCCGCCGACGGACTCGGCGCGCTGCTCAGCGGGGCCTTGGCGTTGCCGGCTGCGTTCGCAGCCGAGATCAGCGCCTTCTTGAGCTTCGATCCGGCACTCCTTGCAGCACCGGATATGGTCGTCCGGCTGCTGTTGCAGGCCCTGCTCCTACTCGGGTCAGCGTTCTTTTCGGGGTCTGAGACCGCGTTGTTCTCACTCTCGCGGCTCGACCTGCAAGAGCTGCGCCGCCGTCGCCATCCACGCATCGACACCCTGCAGGCACTGCTGGATCAGCCGCGCCGCCTGATCATCTCGGTGCTCTGCGGAAATCAGCTCATCAACATCGCCGCCGTCGCCAACATGACCGGCATCCTGATGACGCTCTATGGCGAAGAGCGGGCCGGGGTGATCAACATCGTGATCATGGTCCCATTGCTGCTGCTGCTTGGCGAGGTCACGCCCAAGACCATCGCGATGTCAGACCCGGTCCGGGTCAGTGCAGGGCTGGTCGCCGCACCGATGGGGCTCTGGGTGCGTTTGGTGACGCCGCTTCGGGTTGCACTGCGTCTGATCTCGGACCAGGTGACCACATGGATCGTGGGACGCGAGATCGCCCCGGCGAATATCCTGCAGATCGACGAGTTCCGCTCGTTGGTCGATCAGGTCGCCGACGAAGGTGAGCTGCAGGCGACCGAACGGACGCTGATCTACCATCTGCTCGATGCGGGCGCGACCGAGATCGTCGAGATCATGACGCCGCGCACGCGCATGGCCTTCATCGACGGCGATCTGCCCGTCGACGAGGCGTTGAGGCAATTCAAGGCCCTGCGCCATTCGCGCGTGCCGGTCTTCCGCGGTCAGCGGGACAACCTGCTCGGCTTCATGCAGCTCGAGGACGTGCTGCCGTTGATGCTGGACCAGCCCGATCTGAGCGATCTCCAAATCGAAGGCCTCCTGCGGCCGCTGGTGGTGGCGCCGCCGACCAAGCGCGTCGACGAGATGTTCGATTTCTTCCAGGAGAACCGCACCCGCGCTGCCCTGGTGATCGATGAGTTCGGCGGTGTCGAGGGCATCATCACGATGCGCGACGTGCTGACCTTCATCTTCGGACACCTCTCCGGTGAGGCCAAAGGCCAGGCGATGTATCTGGAGCGCGACGAGAACCTCTATGAGGTCCCCGGCGACATGAAGCTGACCGACTTCAACGACCTGACCAACTTCGGCATCTGGGACCCACGGATGACCACCATCGCCGGCGTCGCCTTCCGCCATCTCGACCGCCTGCCGCAAGAAGGGGATCGGGTCCGGGTCGAGGATTGCGAGATCCAGGTGCTGGCGATGGACGGGCATCGCATCGCCCGGGTACGGGTCTCGCGCGGAGCGGTTGCGGATGCCGAGCCCGAGCAGTCCCCGAACACCGACAGAGGCGCCAGCGTCGATGCGCCGGCGCAATCGATGGCATCCGAACCTGCGCCTTCCCCAGAGCCGACTGCCGACTCGGCCGCCGGTTCAGCCGCCGGTTCAGCCGCCGGTTCAGCCGCCGGTTCAGCCGCCGAAAAGAGCGAATCAGAGTCCAGAGCGGAGCGCTGAGATGATGGACCCATTGATTGTGATTCCGCTACTGGTTGCCCTGCTATTGCTAGAGGGCTTCTTCTCCGGCAGCGAGATCGCGCTGGTGCATGCCGATAAGTTCCGGCTCAAGGCGCGCGCGGCCAAGGGCCACCGCGGCGCCGAGCTCGCGCTCCGGCTCTTCGAGCGCCCCGAGGTCCTGCTCACGACAACGCTGATCGGGACCAACATCGCCGTGGTCACCCTGACCACGCTCGGCACGCTGTTGATGATCCAGGGCTTCGGCGAGATGGGCGAGCTCTACGCCTTCCTGTTACTCACCCCAGTGTTGCTGGTCTTCGGTGAGATCGTACCGAAGAGCGTCTACCAGCAGAAGGCGGATGAATTGGCCCCATCGGTTGTTCATGCGCTGCGCCTGTTCTCGATCCTATTCTACCCGCTGGTCTGGGTCTTCTCGCTCGTCGCTCGCGTTGCCGCTCGACTCGCGCGCGGGCCGCGCTCGGCCTCGAGCCTCTTCATCACCCGCCAGCAATTCAGCACCTTGGTGGACATGGCCGACCGCGGCGCTGAGGTCGAGCTGTTCGACCGCAAACGGATCGAGCGCGCGATCCGCTTCGGTGACACCACGGTCGGTGAGGCGATGGTCCCGCTCGCCGAGATCACCGCGCTGAACCACCTGCGCAGCACCCATGACGCGGTGCAGCTGGTGCGCCAATCCGGCTTCAACCGACTGCCGATCTATCAGGGCAACATCGGCAATGTGACCGGGGTGGTCACGCTGACGGTTTGGGACCTGATGGACGAGGAGGTGACCGCCAAACCGCTCGGCGAGCTGGTGCGTCCAGCACTCTACGTCTCGCCCTTACAGCTGATCCACGAGCTGCTGCCAGTGCTGCGCGAGCGCGCGGACCATATGGCCGTCGTCGTCGATGAGTTCGGCTCAGCCATCGGTATGATCACGATGGAGGACATCCTCGAGGAGGTGGTCGGCGAGATCGAGGTCGGCTATGACTTCGACGAGTACCATCAGAAGCGCAAGCGCCACTACCAGCGTATCGATCAGGGGCTCTACGTCTTCGACTCCAGGGTGCCGATCTCAGACCTCAACGCCTTACTCGGCATCGACCTTCCAGCCACCGAGTTCCACACCGCCGGCGGTTTTGTCGAGGCACGCCTGCGCCACATCCCAGGCGTCGGTGAAAGTGTGATCCACGCCGGTTGGCGCTTCACCGTCACGGAGGCCAATGAGCGTGCGGTACTGAAGCTGCGGATCGAGCGCTCTTGATGCCAGCGGCCTAGCACCTCAACGTCAACCACGCCGAGGTCCTCGGTCGAGGCGTGACCTTGCGATGAGCGCCAAAATCATGAGCGCCAGCATCATGAGCGCCAGCGCCATGAGCGCAAGAGCAAACTCGCTTCTTGGCGGCTATCGGCTGCCAAGCACATTGCATCACCGACTGCTCGCATCGATCCGGATGCATCGGGTCGATCC
Source organism: Gammaproteobacteria bacterium (assembly GCA_009908845.1). Classification (GTDB taxonomy): domain Bacteria; phylum Pseudomonadota; class Gammaproteobacteria; order Chromatiales; family Chromatiaceae; genus Lamprobacter. The sequence continues at coordinate 5,609 of JAAAOQ010000222.1, read as the reverse complement.
GGTCGACGCCGGCGCACAAGCCCCTGTCGAGACCAGAACCTCGAACCTTATAAACTGCAGTTGACCGCCGCGCAGATCAGGCAACACATTGGATCGACTGGGACATTGAACCGCTTGGAGCCACTCATGCTCGAAACAGTCTCTCGCTACGCCCGGCGTCTGCAGCCGCTGCGCCCGGTGCTGGCCATCGCCTTGGCACTGCTCGCGGTCGTTACAGCGATCGCCATCTTCAACCCTAACCTCGCCAGCCTACAGACGGCACTGCCTGCACTGATCACCGCACTGCTCTGGGTCCTCTGTGGGCTCGTCTTCATCCAGGCCTTCGCTTCGGTGCCAGCGGCCCCGGGCGCGGGGCTTCGCGGATGGAGCCGGCTGCTACGCAGTATCAACCGTGGTTTCCACTGGCTTCTGCTCGCGGCGTTCGGGCTGATCACCGGCGCCGCCGCGCTGATCACAGCCCGGCTGGTCAACGACCTGCTGAGATAACAGGCGGTCTAAGACGCCCTATCAAAATGCCTGCGTAGCCCACATAACCTGCTGATTTATACTATTTAGAAGGCATTCTGTTAAACCGCGTCCAGAGACAGAAACGTAATTCTTCCGCTGCAGGCGCGGTCAGAATTGCACATCCCAAACTGGACGCAGTGTAGTAGTTCTAAGATCAACAACTCAAGATGGACGGACCGCCTGGGCGGCGCAGCAGCCTGAGCCGACGCAACGCGGCGACTAGGGCTTGAGTGCTCGCACCCTGTCGAGTAGTGCCGGATCATCCCACTCCCGTTCACCGGTGGCTTTGTAGACCAAGCGTCCATCCGGCGCCAAGACGAAGGTCGTCGGCAGACCTCGCAACGGCCAACGCTGGGTCACTGCGGAATCGGTATCCATCGGCAACGGAAAGCTGACCGGCACCTGCTCGACGAATGCCTCGATCGACTCGGCATCTTCGCCGACGTTGATCGCGATCACGCCGATCCCTTCGTCCTGCAACTGCTCCCAGGCGCGCTGCATCGCTGGCATCTCAGCGCGACAGGGTGGGCACCAGGTCGCCCAGAAATTGACGATCAACGGTTGCCCATGAAAATCGGCGAGCCGGTACAGTTCACCCTGCGGACCCTGAAGCGCGAAGTCCGGCGCCATCGGCTCACCTTCTACGGGCATCAGCTCGATATCATTGCCATAGGCGGCCGACGCGACGGCGATCAGCGCCCAGGCGATGCCGAACAGTCGGCTCAGCAATCGGGTGCGTCGTTTAGGTAAGCAGCGCATGCTCGGTACTCCTGAATTCAGCTTCTCAGTGCTTAAGGGCTTTGGCGTCCATAATCAAATCGAGCCCATCTTGCTCGATGCCTTGGCACCGCTGGACGATCAGAGCCAATGGCATTCAGCTGCTGTTCACGGAGCATTCAGCTGCTGTTCACGGACCTGATCGGCTCGACCGATCAGCGCCCTTACCGGTGCGAAGCTTCGTCGATGCTCACAACAGACGCCCAAACGCTGCAGTGCATCCAGGTGCGCCTTGGTTCCGTATCCCTTGTGCTGCGCGAATCCATAGCCTGGATAACATTGATCCAGACGCACCATCTCTTGATCTCTCGCCACCTTCGCCAAGATGGATGCCGCACCGATCGCCACGACACTGCGGTCTCCCTTGATAACAGCCTGAGCCGGACAGCGCAGCCCGTCAGGGCAGCGATTGCCGTCGATCAGGGCCAAGCTCGGCACCACGGCGAGCGCCTCAATCGCACGTCTCATTGCCAACAGCGAGGCCTGGAGGATATTGAGCCGGTCGATCTCAACAACACTGACGAAGGCCACCGCGGAGGCAAGCGCCCGCGTCTGGATCTCGCCCGCCAAGCGCTCCCGACGGGCAGCAGACAACGCCTTGGAATCGGTGATGCCTTCCGGGAGGTCGTGTGGATCGAGGATCACCGCCGCCGCATAGACGGGTCCGGCGAGCGGACCGCGCCCGGCCTCATCGACGCCGGCCGTGTGCGCCGACGGGACCCCGACAGGGACGATTGGATCAGCCATAGGCGTGCCCGGAACGCTGATCGAGCAGGCGCAGGATCGCCTCAGCAGCTCGCGCCGAGGCATCCTGCCTGAGCTCGCGGTGGACTGCGGTATAGACGCGCGCGATCTCGGCTTGCCGCTCAGGACTGTCAAGCAGCGCCAGCACGGCCGGCCCCATCTGATCGGGACGGCAGCGCTCCTGCAGAAACTCAGGCGCGAGCTCGCGCCCGACCAACAGGTTGGCCATCGCGGCATAACGCACCTTGATCAAGCGCAGCAGCCTGACCAAACGGAAAGTCAGCCAATTGAGCCGGTAAGCGACGACCATGGGGCGCTTCAACAACAGTGTTTCAAGCGTCGCCGTCCCTGAGGCCGTCAGGACACAATCAGCGGCCGCGATGACCTCACGGCTTTGCCCGTCGACCAAGCGCAATGGCAGCGAGGGGGCCAACGCGAGACGCATCGCATCGAAACGCGCATGAAGGCTGGGGGAGACCATTGGCGCCACGAAGCGCACCGCTGGGCGCTGTTCGTGAATCCAGCGCGCGGTCTCGAGCATCGGCCGGCCGAGCAGCTCGACCTCGCCGCGCCGGCTCCCGGGCAGCAGGGCAACCAATGGTCCTTCAGCCCCCTCAACCCCCAGTGCGCGCCGCGCCGCGCTGCGGTCGACCTCCAATGGAAACGCATCGGCGAGCGGATGCCCAACGTACTCGACAGCGACATCGTGGCGGCTCAGGAACTCCGCTTCGAAGGGAAAGATGCTCAGCATCAGATCGACCGAGCGCCGGATTGCCTTGACCCGGCCGGGGCGCCAGGCCCAGACCGTTGGACTGACCAGATGCACGGTGGGGATACCGTGCGCACGCAGCCGCCGCTCAAGGCCGAGATTGAAGTCCGGGGCATCCACACCGATGACGACGTTCGGGTTCAACCGACCGAGCTTGGCGACCAGCTCCCGCCGTGCCTTCAGCAGATCCGGCAGCACCTTGAGCACCTCGACAAGCCCCATCACCGAGAGCCGCTCCATCGGCAACAGGGTCTCGCAGCCTTGCGCCAGCATCTTCGGCCCAGCGACCCCGACGAAGCGCAGCTCAGGTCGCCGCTGGCGCAAGGCCTGAACCAACAGCGCGCCGAGCTGATCGCCCGACGGCTCGTTGGCCACGATACCGATCACCTGTGACTTCAACTTGACCGATCAGCGCACGATGCTGCGAGCACTCGTGCTCAGGAACGCGGCCATCCGAGCAACCACGGGCTCGCTTGCCGCCAACGTCTGCAACGCGTGCATCGCCTCATCGAGCTTCAGGTTCGACATGTAGAGGAGCCGGTAGGCGCGGCGGATCGCATTGATCTCGTTATTCGAGAAGTCTCGGCGTTTGAGTCCTTCGCTGTTGATCCCCCGGGGCACAGCAGGGTGCCCATCAATCGTGACGTAAGGCGGCACGTCCTTGCCGATCACCGAGCCCATCGCGCTGAAGCTGTGCGCACCGATCCGGCAGAACTGGTGGACGACGGAAAAACCGCCCAGGATTGCCCAATCCTCGATCATCACATGTCCGCCAAGAGAGGCCGCGTTCGCCATGATCACATGGTCCGCGATGATGCAGTCATGCGCGACATGGGTGTACGCCATGAACAGGTTGTCATTGCCGATGCAGGTCTCACCACCGCCTTGGAGGGTGCCACGGTGGATCGTGGCGGATTCCCGCACGACATTCCGGTCGCCAACGATCAGTCTCGTCGGCTCGCCGCCGTATTTCTTATCCTGAGGCTCCTCGCCAACCGACGCGAACTGAAAGATGCGATTATCGCAACCGAGCACGCTCGGTCCTCGCACTAGGGCATGCGGGCCGATCCAGGTGCCACGGCCAATCCGGACATCGGCGCCGATGATGGCATAGGGTCCAACCTCGACGCCCTCGTCGAGCTGCGCGGAAGGATCGACGACCGCGGTTGGGTGGATCAAGACTCAGAAATCCCGGGCCGTGCACATGATGTCGGCGCTCGCGACCATCCGCTCGTCCACGCGCGCTTCCCCCGAGAACTTCCAGATACCGCGCTTTACATTATGGACCCTGACGTCGAGGAAGAGCTGGTCACCAGGCTCGACTGGGCGTTTGAAGCGTGCGTTGTCGATACCAACGAAATAATAGAGCGACTTTTCCCCGACCTCATCAGGCCGTGACTCCATCGCCAAGAGCCCGGTCGCCTGCGCCAGTGCTTCGATGATGAGAACCCCCGGCATCACCGGACGGACCGGGAAATGACCGGTGAAGTAGGGCTCATTAAAGGTCACGTTCTTGAGGCCGATCAGCTGTTCATTCGGCTCGAACAGCACGACCCGATCGACGAGCAGAAACGGATAACGGTGCGGCAGCAGACTCAGCACCTTATGGATATCCATCTTAATCAAGACCACCTCCAGCAAGCCGGCTGCGCCTCATCATCATGCGTCCTCTACGCTTGTTCTTCATTCGTCACGACAGCGGCCGATGCCGGGCGTCTCAGCGTTGCCTGAATGCAGCACTGGCCATGCCCGCGCCCGCTCTCACCTGGGTTGAGGGAGGCTGCCGTCACTCGGTAGCCTGCATTGCTCGAAGGGCCGCAACCTCGTCCTCGAGCCGCCGCAGCCGTCGCGCCATCTCATCGAGATGTCTAAAACGGGCGACGTTTCGGCGCCAATCGGCACTCGGCATGGCTGGGATGCCGCTGCTGTAGCTCCCGGACTGTTCGAAAGACCGCGTCACCATCGCCATGCCGCTAAAATGCACGTCATCGCCGATGGTCAAGTGCCCCGCCATCCCCACCGCGCCGGCGACGGTGCAGTTCTTACCGATCTTCGTCGATCCAGAGACCCCAGAGCAGGCCGCCATCGCGGTATTCTCACCGACCTGGACGTTGTGGCCGATCTGAATCAGATTGTCGATCTTGACCCCATCGGAGATCAGGGTCTCGCCGATGGCGCCGCGATCGACGGCACTATTGGTTCCGATCTCGACATCGTCGCCGATGCGCACGCGACCGACCTGCGGGATGCGGACCCAACGTTCCCCATCTCGGGCAAACCCGAAACCATCGCGTCCGATTACCGCCCCAGGATGCAATAGTACACGTTTGCCAATGATGCTCCCGGCGCAGATCGTCACTGCAGCTGTCAACCGCGAGTCATCACCAATCGCGCTGTCGCGCTGGACTAAGCAGCCAGGGCCGATCTCGACCCCGGCGCCGATGCGGACCTGGTCCTCGATCACGCAGAGCGGACCAATCGAGGCGCTCGGGTCGATCACCGCTGTCCCGGCGACCACGGCGCTCGGGTGGCAACCGACCGGTGCGCGCTGCCGGGGATGGAGCAGCTCGACCGCACGCGCGAACGCAAGGGTTGGGTTCTCAGCAGTCAGGCAAGGACAGGGTGCTTCGCCGACGAATTCCGGCGCCAGGATGACCGCCCCCGCACCAGTGGCATGCAGTCCCTTGAGGTGCCGCCCAGAGCTCAGGAAGCTCAACCCATCAGCGCAGCTGTCGTCGAGCGCACAGACCCTGGTCACATCGGCGTCCGGGCCCTGAGCGAACCTGGCACCGATGCGCATTGCAAGCTCACT
>JAAAOQ010000184.1 GCA_009908845.1 Gammaproteobacteria bacterium | reverse complement strand
GCACCACCGCGCGCTGGTGTCGGGATATCGACCTGATCCTAACCGACAGCCAGGCCACCGCGGAGATGTATCGCGACAGCCTTGGCGTCGTCGCCACGCCGGTGGGCAAGTTCATCGACCGCGCGCGCTTTGTCGCCGAGCGCCATGAGCGCACGCGCCTGTTGTTCATCAATCCCAACTGGGAAAAGGGCGCCAGCATCGTCGTCCAGCTCGCGCTCCTGCTCGAGCAACAGCGCCCGGACATCACCTTGGAGGTGGTCGAGGCGCGCAGCGATTGGGCCAGCATCCTCAAGCAGGTGACCGCGCGCTTAGGCTCTGAGCGCGAGACGCTGGCGAATGTGGTGGTTACCGCTAACACCAACGACATGCGCCCGGTCTATGCGCGCGCACGCGTGCTGCTGGCGCCGAGCCTGTGGTGGGAGAGCGGCGCGCGCGTGCTCGCCGAGGCCATGCTCAACGCCATTCCAGCCATCGTCAGCAACCGCGGCGGCAGTCCCGGCCTGATCGAGGATGGCGGGGTGGTGCTGGACTTCCCCGAGGCCTGTTACGAAAAGCCCTACCAATACCTGCTCAGCGAGGCCGAACTACAGCCCTTGGTCGACGCCGTGGTTGCCCTGTTCGATGATCAGGCGCACTACCAGGCCACCGTCGAGCGCGCCGAGCGCGTCGGCCGCGACCGCCACCACATCAGCGTCAGCACGCACCGTCTGACTCAGGCACTCGGGCCGCTGATCAACCAACGCGCCGGCGATAAAGACTTTCTGCGCATCCAGCGCCAGCAGCACAAGCACAAGCTGGCGGCGGAAGCGGCGCCGGTGGATTTCAGCAAAGCGCCGGCGGAACCGAGGACGCCCTCCTTCACGATCAGCCCGCCAGGCGAGAAGGCGATAGCCCAGGCAGCCTCGGCAGCGGCACCCCGCTCAGCTTCGGCACCACAAACGCTGCCGGCGGGGGCGACGCCGCCCGCTGCCAGCGAGTCCGCGGCCGAGTTCGACTGGCAACTGCAGGGCCGGGTGCTGGTGCTCGACAACCGCGCCAAGCTGCTGCGCAGCGGCGCCTGGGACAGTCTGCGCGAAACCCGAGCCTTCAGCCTGCTCGCCTTCGACCCCGCCAGCGAGGTGCAAAATCCCGCGCAATTCGAGGGTCGGGATGACGCCCAGCTCTTCCCCCACGCGCTGCTCGGCGACGGTCAGCCCGCCAGCCTGCATGCCTGTCTCGACCCCGCGCTCAGCAGCACGCTCAAGCCGTTGCCGGCCGAACAACTCCCCGAGCACCAACGTCAGGGCGCCCGGGTACTGACCACGTTGCCAATCAGCACCCTCGCGCTCGACAGCATCGAGGGCCTGGGCAGTCTCGACTGGCTCATCCTCGACGACCTCAGCGATGCCATGGCCATCCTCGAGCATGGCGAGCAGCAACTGCAACAGACCCTGTTGCTGCAAGTGCGCGTGGCCTTTCAGCCCACTCATGAGCGCCAACCCAACCTCGCCGAGTTGCAACACTGGGCCAGTCGCCATGGGTTTCGGTTTTATCGCTTTAACGACAGCCAACACCACAGCCTGTTTCCGCAAGAGAGTAGCGCCCGCCAGCGCGTTGCCAGCGAATTGTCCAGCGCCGATGCCCTGTTTCTGCCCAGCCACGAGCGCTTGCGACGGATGCCCGAGAGCGATAAGCAGAAGCTCGCCTTCGTGTTGCACAGCGTCTTCAATGCCACCGATGCCGCCTATCGTGTGATTCATGACCTCGACCCCGAGACGGCTGCGGCCTATCTCGCGTTCGTGGCCGGGCACGCGGCACCGGGCCAAGTAAACCCCGTCACCCATGCCGAAGCGGCAGCGGCAGCGGCAAAAGGCGCAGATGTCTCGCCTGAGGAAACCTGGTTGTTGCACATCGGCATGTACCGGACTGGAACCACAACGCTGCAAGAGCATTTCTTTAGCAACCAGCCCGGCTACTTTGGCCGATCCAAGAAAAAGTATGGCGGTTGGGGATATGACGACAGTTCTCGACTGCTGCTGCAAGCCGCTCAGGATTGCAACAACGACAGCATCGAACGATGGCTGACATCAGCCAGGGAGCGCAATCAGGCCTCAGGCGTGCCCCGTTTTGTCTTCAGTAACGAGGCATTAATCTCGCCGGTGGAACGTCATATTTTTCCATTCCAGCATCAGTTCACGGGTGATGATGACAGACTGACCTCACCGATCTTTGAGTTTCTCCGGAAGTTGAAAACCGGGGCGCTCGCGGCGCAGGAGTTGAAGCTGCTGTTTGTCGTCAGAAATCAGGCCGACTGGCTTCACTCTTATTATGCGCGCGTTTCAGATCGGGTGGTGGGCGCCTCGCAGGCGGATTTTGAGTTACAGGTTGAACAAATATTGGCCCAGTCCGCATTCTGGCTGGACTGGTCGTTGTGGGTCAGTCAGCTCGATGCGTTGCTCGGCAGAGAGCATGTCTGCGTTCTAGCGATGGAGACCATGGGTGAACGGCGCTTCTGGGATCAATTATGCGCGTTCTCCGGATGCGTAGAGGATTTTTCCGTAATGGAGAACGGGCTCAAGGAGAACGTGAGCGCGATCGACGGTCACCGCAAAAAGCTTGCCCCGTTGCAAGAGGGGTTCTCGCGAGCCTTTAGTGAAGACGATCTGAAAAGCCTTGATCACGGACGCGGGTCGTTTGTCGAGCTGACAGAGTCCTTGCGCCACCGTATTCTCGAACAGGTGGAGCAAAGTAATCATGCGCTTCAGGAGCGGCTCGGTGTTGATCTCCATGACTATGGTTATTTCAACCTTGAGCAGTCTGTCAAAAAAGCGCTGATCTCGGGTAAAAAGCTTTTTTAAGAGTCTTTTTTGATGCCGATTTTCTATCGTGGCGGGGAAAGGGTGCTCTTTTCTCATATTCCAAAGACCGCGGGTACGTCGCTGTATGTATGGTTTGCCGATAATGGTTGGCTGATTGCCAATCTGCAGTTGCTCAACATTGGCACCGGAGCGATTTTTAAGCAGCGCTATCAAATTTGGCAATGCCAGATGGAAGGCGCGCTGCCCGAAGGTGTTAGCCCGCAGCACGCGACCGCTGACTATTTCTCGCAGTGGGGCACCTTTACGTCCGGATTCTGCCTGGTTCGCCATCCCTTGAGCCGTTTTATTTCTGAATTGAAGTATCTTTTCCCTGCGTATTGCAAAAAGAACAAGATCAAAAAAGCGACCGTTGCCGTGGCACGGCAGTATGTGCAACACTACGCCGAGGCGCTGCTATCCGGTTATAAAAAGGATCAACGCATCAGTGATAATCATGTCCGGCCGCAG
>JAAAOQ010000205.1 GCA_009908845.1 Gammaproteobacteria bacterium | reverse complement strand
TGCTTGGCTCCGGCCTTGGCTCCGCGCTCGGCTGCGGCGGCTGACGCCTGAACGGGGGTGGGCAGCTTGCCGCGCAGCGGAAGCCAGCGCAGCCTTCGGGTACGGCCGGTGCGCGGCTTCACGATGATCCAGCGCTCGGCGGCGTCGAGCAGGCGCTCGAGCTGTTGCTGATCGGCCTGGCTGATCGCGGCGTTGGCCCCGGTGCGCGTCTGGCCACCGGGATGCCCAGGGGAATGCTCAGGGGGGGCATAGGGTGCGCGGATCAGGACCTGCCCTTCTTGGCGCCAATCGAAACCCTCTGGGTCCTGCTCGGTCAGCCAATCGAGCCAGGCCTGGCCGTGCAGACCGGCGCAATGGGCCCGGCCGTGGCGCGCCATCGCGATCCGCTTCAGCAGCTCGGCGAGCTCGGCGGCACGCACCTTGATCGGTGTGGACGGCGCCGCGCGCTGCAGGCGTTTGAGCTGGCGGTGCGCGTCCCAGCGCCAATCGCCGACCCGTAGCAGCGGAAGGGGAGGGAGCAGCGGCCGGTGACGCCGTTGGCGCCAGATCAGGACTGCCGCCGCGCACAGGGCCAGCAGGACCAGCCACCAGCCCGGGGCCAATGGCCACCAGGGGTTGCCGAGCGGGTCGTGGATGTCGCGCAGTGCCTGGAGCTCGGGATTCATAGGCCAACCCCCGCCCGGGTCCTCTGCCGGATTGCTAGGCGGCGCGTGCGCTGAGCTGGAGGGCTGAAGATGGGCATCATGCCTGCTGAGAATACTGCGCTTGACTCAGCCGGTTAGACAGCGCGCGAGCGCGCCCGTTGCTCGAGGCTCGCGATCAGGCTGGCATGGATCTCTTGGTCGGTGCGGATCGGCATGATGATGATGTTCAACCGGTTGGCCAATGCGGACAGGGTATCGCGGCGCTGCTGCCAGGCCTCTTGGTAAGCCTTGCGCGCGCCTTCGTCCTCGGTGTCGACCTCGATCAGCCGGCCATCGGTGCCGGTGAAGGTGACCGTGCCCATCGCCGGGATCGCCTGATCGGCCGGATCATCGACCGGGATCAGCACGACCGAGCTGCGCTGGCGCAGATTCCCGAGCACTGGCTCGAGATCACGCGCCTCGCGGTTGAGGTCGGCGATGACGAAGATCAGCGACCCGGTCGGCAGACCGCGCGCGGCCCGCCTGAGCGCCTCGGCAAGGCAGTCGATCGAGGCTGCTTGAGTCGATCCGGGAATCGTCAGCGTTCGCAGGAGCTGCCAGAGGGCGCGGCGGCCACGCGCGGGGCGGAAGTGCTTGAGCCCGTCGGCCGGATCGCCGAAGGCCATGCCGCCGACGCGGTCCTGGAGCCGACTCGCGGCCCAGCCGATCAGCGCCGCGGCGCGCGCCGCCTGCACCCCCTTGAAGGTGCCGCGGGTGCCGAAGGCCATGTGCGGACCGCGGTCGACGCAGAGCACGACGCTGCGCTCGCGCTCCTCTCGGAAGACCTTCAGATGCGGCTCGTTGATACGCGCGGTGACCTTCCAGTCCATGTAGCGGATGTCGTCACCCTCGCGGTATTCGCGCACCTCCTCGAAGTTGACGCCGGCACCGCGGAAGACCGACGCGTAGAGTCCGGCGAAGGTCGAATTGACCAGGTGATGCGACGGGACCCCGAGGGTATGGGCCTGGTGGCGGAGCTCGAGGAGATCGTCGAGGCGAGGATAGAGACTCACGTGCGCGCGCCCCTTCAGGGGATCGCCACCAGGTTCAGCAGCCGATCGATGAAGGTATCGGTCGTGATGCCCTCGGCCTCGGCCTCGAAGGTCAGCAGCAGCCGGTGGCGGAGCACCTCGGGGGCGATCAGCTGGATATGATGCGGGGCGACGAACTCGTCACCGTCGAGCCAGGCGCGGGCGCGGGCGCAGCGGGCGAGCGCGATGCTCGCGCGTGGCGAGGCGCCGAAGCGACACCAGCGTGCCAAGGCGTCGTCGTAGCGCTTCGGATAGCGCGTCGCCTGGACCAGGTCGACGATGTAGCTGAGCAGTTTCGGATCGAGATAGAGCCCAGCGACCGCCCGGCGCATCGCGAACAGCTCCTGCTGGCTGAGTCGCTTGGGTGGCACCGCCTCGCTCTGTTGCTGCTCGCTGGCGTCCAGCTCGAGGATCTTGAGCTCCTCGTCGCGGCTCGGATAGGTCACCACCGCCTGCATCAGAAAGCGGTCGAGCTGGGCCTCGGGCAGATGATAGGTGCCCTCCTGCTCGACCGGGTTCTGGGTTGCCAGCACCATGAACAGCTGCGGCAGCGCATAGGTGCGCTGGCCGACCGTGATCTGCTGCTCGGCCATCGCCTCGAGCAGCGCCGATTGGACCTTCGCCGGTGCGCGGTTGACCTCATCGGCGAGCAGGATGTTATGGAACAGCGGCCCCTCGCGGAACTCGAACTCGCCCTTCTCGTGGCGGTAGATGTCGGTGCCAATCAGGTCCGAGGGCAGCAGGTCCGGCGTGAACTGGAGGCGGTGGAAATCGCCCTCGAGCGAGTCGGCCAAGGCCTTGACCGCGGTGGTCTTGGCCAGACCGGGCATGCCCTCGACCAGCAAATGGCCGTCGCTGAGCAAGCAGACGAGCATGCTATCGATGAAGCGCTGCTGGCCGATGATGCGCGAGGCGATCTGATCGCGGACGGATTGGAGCGCGTCTGGGGTCATGCGGGTCGAGGGGCCTCAGTGAAGATTGCCCGCCGGCCGGATCGCCAAGCGGGTTAACGCTCGCAAGCGCGATTATCCTGATGGGTTTCTGCGGGTGGCGCAAGCCTGTCCGTCAGCGGGATGCTGCCTGCCGAGCGCAGTTGTGCACAGTGCGGAGTCGCCCAGCAGCGGGGCGCAGCGGTGGTCGTGGAATCGCCCAAGTCCGTAGCAGGATCTCGCTTAAGCTAACAGAAACAGTAGCTTAACGATCTGGTCAAAATATCATCAATCTGTTCGAGTGCGCGTCAGACGGGCTGTGCGAGCGATTGTGAGCCGGTTCTCCACAATGTTATCCACAGGTGCTGTGGACGAGCCCTGGATTGCCCGGGTGCCTTGACGCTTGTTGGTTGCGGCTCAGGTGCTGTCTAAGCTTGATCGCCTAAGGTTCACGGGTCAGGCACCAGAGCGAAAGGATTCGATCGTGTTGCAGGTTGAGATGCCCTCTCAGGATGAGCCCGACGCAGCGGCCCTGATATTGGCACCGATCATTGGCGCTGGACCAGCCGTAACGGCTTGGCCGCGGTGGCCAGCACGTAGTCGAGCCCGGCATAGACCGAGGCCGGATCGCGGTTCAGCGCGATAGTCGCTGCGATGCGGGCAACCGGGTGCAG
>JAAAOQ010000114.1 GCA_009908845.1 Gammaproteobacteria bacterium | reverse complement strand
GTCGAAGAGATGGCCGCCGGCACGCGCCAGAACGCCGAGCATGCCCGCGAGGCCGACACCCTGAGCCGCAGCGCCAATGACAAAGCCGATCAAGGTGTCCGGGCCGCTCGGGCCACCGCCGAAGAGGTCCGCACCAGGCTCGAGAAGCTCGACACCGCCATCAAGGCGATCGAAGAGAGCACCAACAGCACCGCCAAGGTTGTCAACACCATCGACGGGATCGCGTTCCAGACCAACCTGCTCGCGCTGAATGCCGCGGTCGAGGCGGCTCGTGCCGGCGAGCAAGGCAAAGGTTTTGCTGTCGTCGCCGACGAGGTTCGCAAACTGGCCCAACGCAGTGCTGAAGAGGTCAACAACACCAATGAGCTGATGAAATCCGCGCAAGAGAACACGGTCCGGATCAAGGAGGTCTCGACCGAGCTCGAGAAATACCTGGGTAAGGCCGTTGCTGAGGATATGGTCTCACTCTTCGAGGAGACCGTGAACGCCAGCAGCAAGGTCACTCAGCTGATGAGCGAGGTCGCAACGGCCAGCGACGAGCAGGCTCGCGGCGTGGAGCAGATCAATCTTGCGATCTCGCAGATGGACAAGGTCACCCAGATCAGCGCCTCGAATGCGGAAGAATCGTCCGCAGCGAGCGCTGAGCTCGCGAATCAGGCTGAGCAGCTGAAGCAGGTCGTGGCTGATCTGCGGCAGCTCGTCGATGGCAGCGAAGCCCAGCGGACGACGCTGCACTCAGCCACCGATCAACCATCGCAACCGCCTGCGCCGCAGACCCCGCTGCTGCAAAACCGCTCCGAGACGGAGGACTTCTAGCGTGGCAATGGATTAAAAAGCGCTAGCAGAATGCCCTCTATGGCCTAACAAATCAGCAACTTGTGCGGGCTAGCCGGGCATTTTGATAGGGCTTCTAAGGCCGCACCGTCCGTCCCACCTGAGCTGCCCGGACCTATCCGGAGCTGCCCGGAATTCAGCCTCCGGGTGGCTCCGCTCCTATCACTACTGAACGGGCCGTCCCCAGGTCCTGGGCCCGGTCAGCGTCCGCCATCCGACATTGACAAGACGGCCATCCTTGAAGATGTACGGCGTGAACTCGTCGTCCGTGATCAGCCCATCCTCCACCCACCCCGAGCGGAAATAGTAGATCGCGATCTGCGAGCTGCCACGCCGATAGCGATGGGGCTCCCGCCGCAGCGCGCTCTTCAGATGGCTCTGAGTCGGCTCCAGCAGTGCAAGCACCTCCTCCTTCGGGTCTCCCAGCTCCACGGCCGCCGCTGCCTCGCGGTAATCCTGAACGGCCTGTGTCAGTGACTTCCTGGTTTCATGATCGGAATAGACCTTCGCACCAACCATCGCAGCGCCGATAACGCAGCCCTTCAGCAGAATCGTGCAGCCGAGCAAGACCATGGACAAGAACGCGACGGGTTTGCGGCGCAAGACTCAGTCTCCTCGATTCCCCTCACAGCCAGGCAGTGGCGGCCTCGATTCAGCCGAGGCGTTTAAGAAACGACCGCCATGAGGACCAGACAGAGGCCCGGTCAGAGACCTCATACCGGCAATCGGAGTACGCTCGCAGAGCCACCGGTAAGGTGCTTCACCATGCGATGAGTAGCCTATGGCGCTATCGGATACGCGACCAGCGCCCTCACTCCGTGAGCCGAATGACGCCGGTGACGATGCCGAGGATCTCCAGCTCGTCATGCTTGAGATAGATCGGTTCCATCTCCGGGTTCGCCGGCTCTAAGCGGATGCCGTCGGCCTCGACATAGAAGCGTTTCAGCGTCACACGCTCGCCGTTGATCAGGGCAACCACCGTCTCACCGTTCTCCGCGGTCTGGCGTTGCTCGACGATGATCGTGTCGCCATCCTGAATCTGGTCATCCGTCATCGAGTGCCCGCGCACCCGCAGCGCATAACTGGCCTTGCGCGCCATGTGACTCGGGACGACGACCGTCTGCTCGTCCTCGGGCGTCTCAATCGGCCGGCCGGCGCTGACATAGCCCAGCAGAGGCAACGCGATCCCGGGCTCTTCAGCCCAGTCGAGCGGTTCGAGGGCCGGAATCCAGGTCGGGCGGGTCCGCTTGGGGAGCAAGTAAGCAGGGCTGTTCATGGCAAGCGCATCAGGATGAGTGGTCCGGAAGGTACCGACAATGCTAGCCGAACCAACTCCCCTTGGGGGGCTTGACGGCTGCAATGAAAGCACAAGGCCCTTGGTCAGCTCAGGCTGACTGGGTCCGTTCAGCCATCTACATGGCGGCGGGCCGGATGCGCTGTTCGCCGGCAAGGAGAGTGTGATCGACGGGGTGCTCGAGACGCTGAAGGCGTTGGAGCCGAAGCGGGTTAGTGCAACTTGTTGAGTCGTTAGCCGCAGCGGAGATTCTCACAACAGGCGCACCAGACGTCCTTGTAGTCCGTTCTCAGCCTAGAAAACGGTTCAACGTACTGCCCATTTCCATGGAAGCACCAGGCGAGAATCCCGTCATCATCGCGCTCCCGCAAGTTGGCGATGACACGAAGAGCCCATTCGGGGCCGCCGCCTGACAGATGCTCGGGCTGTGCGTGGTGACGAGAAACTGGATCTTCGGGAAATGGCGTTTGAGCCAGAAACCGACTTCCCGCTGCCACTCCGGATGCAGATGGGCGTCGACCTCGTCGATCAGCTCGACCCCGCTGCGATCGCGCAACCATAGCCCATCCGAGTCGAGGCCCCGACGATCGCGAGATGATCAAGGGTCTGCAGGTTGAGGAGGCGGCTTATGATTGACTAGCCGAAGCCGCTGATTGCTTTATGGTGCGCCCTGTTGGAAGCGAACCAACGACCACCTGATTAAAAGTCTCCGTTTCGACCCTTCGCCCGTTTTCGATACTTTACGATAGCGCCCAATAATTGAGCGACTTATCGTTTCGCCTTGTGCTATGCTTTGCGATGAGTCACCATCCGAAGCGCGTTTTCCTGGTGACTTTTTGGTGATTCAAGTCACCGACCGGCGAAGCACTGACAAGGCCGAATCATGGCGAAACTGACCAAGCGCGCGATCGACGCGGCAACGTATGAAGGCGACGGCAACAGCCGTCATGTGTTGTGGGATAGCGAGGTGAACGGCTTCGGTTGCCGCGTGTACCCGAGCGGCCGAAAGTCCTTCGTCCTGTCCTATCGCGTCAACAACCGCAAACGGATGATGACCATCGGCAGCTATGGCGCCCTGACCCTGGACCAAGCCCGCAAGCGCGCCCGCGCCGAGCTCGCGAAGGTCGAGACCGGCGAGGCCGATCCGCTCGAAGTCCGCCAGCAAGCCGCCAAAGGCGAGACCGTCGCC
>JAAAOQ010000008.1 GCA_009908845.1 Gammaproteobacteria bacterium | reverse complement strand
GCTTGTTGTTCGGAGCGCTTCTCGCCACCGGCGGTATCGGCTTGGGTCTGTTCGGCGCCTTCGCCGGACTCGCCGTCGCCCGTCTGCTCGCCTTGCTGCTGCCCCGTGTCGCCGGACTCTGATTCGCTGTCCTGCTCGCCCTGCTGCTCGCCTTCTTGCTGTTCGGACGGTTGCTCGTCGGACTGCTGGCCCTGCTGTTCGCTATCCTGCTGCTCGGACTCCGATTCCTCGGACTCGCTCTGTTCGGTAGAGGCGTCCTGCTGCTCTTGTTGCGATGCCTGCTCTTGCTCGGCGGTCGGTTCGGTCTCCTCCTGCTGCCGGCTCTGATCGCGCTCGAGCTCAGCTTGGGTTTCTTGCTCCTCGGCGAACGCTTGTTGTTCGACCCGGGCGAGTCGGGCGCGCGCGAGCGCCAGATTGTGCAGGGCATCGTCATGGCCAGGCTCGGCGCGCAGGACCGCCTCGTAGGCGCTGATCGCGCCGGCATAGTCCGCCTGGGCGAAACGGGCATTGCCGAGGTTGTAACGCGCTTCAACCTGCACGGACGGTCGCTCGGAGTCGGCGAATGCGGCTTCAGCCTCGGCGAAGCGGCCGGCGCGATAGAGCGCGGCGCCGCGTCGGAACGAGTCCTTCAGGGTCGCGGCGGCGGCCGCGTACTCGCCGGCCTCATAGGCGGCGATCGCCTCTTGCTCGGTGTTGGCGAACCAATCGGCGCTGGACGGGGTGCCGGTCAAGAGGAGGGCTGCGGCCGCCATTGGTGCGAGCCAGGATACGGATCGCCTGGTTTCGAAGCGCTGTGGCTGGAAGCGATGGGATCGTAAGCGCTTGAGCCCAAAACGATTCGGCTGGCTGCGAAGGGGTCCGAGGCCCAGCCGTTGACTGGGGAGCGCTCCGATGCGAGCCAACCAGCTGGGAATTGGCCAGCTACGCATTGGCCAGCTGCGCATTGGTCGGAGGAAGCTGGTCCAGATGCACTTTGGACCGATGAAAGCCGTTCGGATTGGAGCAGGCAGCTCAGGGGCAGGTTGCAAGTGAACGGATTGCCTATGAGGGTGCTGCCCATGCCGGCGCTGATCGGTGCTCATGGTGTCCTCCTGCCTCCAACGGGGTGCCCGGTGGTGCCACTAGGAGTCCTCCCAGGACCGCTTCCAGTCGGGCCCCCAAGGGGGCGCCTAGGGCTGCGCCCAAGGCGTCCAGCGGGGCGGCCGGTCCTGAGCCAGCCGCGGAAGCGCGGTAGTAACAATAGCATCAGCAGCGCAAGCGGAAGATAGAAGCGCTCATGCCAGACGCGGGTGCGATCGCCGCTCGCCTCGGCGGTTTGGCGGCTTTGCACCGCGTTCTCGAGGATGGCGGTGGTATCGGCGTCGCGGTAGTCGGCGCGCTGATAGACCCCGTTGCCGGCGTTCGCGAGCGCGCGCAGTTGGTCTTCATCTAGCCGCGAGCGCACCGGTTGGCCCGATGGCCCGGTGAGCGGCCCGCGCTCGCCCGGGACCTCAGCGCCATCGAGGGTGCCGACACCGAGGACATGCAGTGGGATACCGCGCTCGGCGATCCGGCGCACCTGTTGCTCGAGCCCGGGCTCGGCGAAATCGCCATCGGAGATCAGCAAGATCGACTTAGCGCTGTCCTCGGGCAGGGCGGCCAGTAGCTGCTCGGCGCGCTCCAACGCGGCAGTGAGACGGCTGCCTTGGAGCTGGGACAGCTGCGTCGAGATGGCCGGCAGCGCCAGCATCAGCGCGCGGCTGTCCTCGGTCACCGGGGAGATCACATGCGGGACCGAGCTGAACGCGATCAGCCCCAGGCGCAGTCGCCGGTTCTGCAGGATCAGGTCCTGCACCTCCTGGCGGGCTCGGCCAAGGCGGCTCGGGGCGGCGTCGCTCGCGTCCATCGAACGCGAGATATCCATCAGGATCAGCAGGTTGTCACCGGGATGGAAGAGCTGGACCGAGGTGAAATCCCAGCGTGGACCAGCCATCGCGGTGAGCAACAAGAGCCACAGCAGCGACCAGGCGGCGAACCGGCCCCAGCGCTCGCCGTGGCGGAGCTCTCGGTTTCCGGACAGGTGCGGTAGCAGGTGCGCATCGGCATAGCGGTGGATCGGGCCGCGCGCTGCCTTGGCCGCACTGCGCCAGAGCCAGAGCGCCACCAGTGGCAGGGCGAGCAGTCCCCAGAACCACTGCGGTTGGGCGAAATGGAAACCGGATTCAGGCACGGGACAATCGACGCAATGAGCGCAAGCGGCCTTGCGGGAACAGCCCGAGCGCCAGCAAGGCCAGCAGCGCGAGGCCCAGCGGCCAGCGATAGAGGGGCTCGGGCAGGAACACGGTTCGGGTCTCGGATTCGGTCTTCTCGAGCTCGCCGATGCGCTGCGAGATCGCCTGCAGCGCGCGCGTGTTGGTGGCGCGGAAATAGCCCCCGCCGGTGATGTCGGCGATCTCTTGCAGGGTGGTCTCGTCCATGGTCAGGTCGTCCCAGTACTCGATCTGACCCTCGTGCAGGATCGGGATGCGCTCGCGCTTGCTGCCGACGCCGATCACGTAGATGCGGATGCCGGCCATACGCGCGAGCGCCGCGGCCTCGAGCGGTTGAAAGCTGCCGGCGGTGTTGTCGCCATCGGCAATCAGGATCATCACCCGTGAGCCCTCGGGCCGCGTGCGCAGCTTCTTCACCCCGAGCGCGATCGCGTCGCCGAGCGCGGTGCTGCCGCCGGCGATGCTCGGGATCACGTCCCGCAGCAGTTGCTGCACGGCATGGCGGTCGATGGTCAACGGCGACAAGACGAAGGCCTCGGTGCCGAAGATGATCAATCCGATCCGGTCGCCTTCGCGCACGTCGATGAACCGTCCCATCACGCCCTTGACCACCTGCATCCGGTTGACCTGCTGGCCGCGATCGCTGAAATCGAGCGCATCCATCGAGTGCGAGGCATCGACCGCCAGCATCACGTCATAACCAGGGGTGCTGACCTCGGTGTGCGGCACCAGCCATTGCGGGCGCATCAGCGCGAGCACGAGCCCGGCCCAGAGCAGGTAGAGCAGCAGCCGGCTCAGTCCGCTCATCAGATCCGGGCCGGCGCGGCGGGTACGGTAGGCCGACTCCAACGCCTCCAGATGCGGGTGCAGCAGGGTCTGACGCTGCCCCTCGAGTGGTTTCTCCGCGGCCGGGTCGGACGAGCGCTTGGATGGCCAGATCCAAGGCAGCAGGAAGGGCAGGATCAGCAGTAGGCCGAACCAGGGCCAGGCGAAGGTGAAGCTGCTCATCGCGATGCCTCCGGTGCATCGGTTTGGGCGCCAGCCAGTGTCCCCGTCAGGGTCCCCGCCTGTGA
>JAAAOQ010000180.1 GCA_009908845.1 Gammaproteobacteria bacterium | reverse complement strand
AGGGCGTGATCCGAGCGGCGAAACCAGCGCATTGATTCAACCGACTTCATTCGACACTTTTGCGCTTCTGTGCACCGCAAGCCATACGCCCTCCCCCGCCCTCCTGGGAGCGAGGCGACAGCAAGCCGTGTGGACCAATCCTTGTCGGAGGTTCGCCCGATGTCTTGCTCAGGCTCCACGTATCTTTCAACCCAGACCGCTGCTCGGTCGCTTGCGAAGATCCGCGCACGACCATCGGGCCCGGCGCGCCAGCTTGCTCTCGCGCTCGCCCTGAGCAGCCTGCCGGCGGTCCTCGCGGCTGCGCCTGAGTCCGGCGACCCGCCGGAGGTGCAGCTCGGCCCAGTCACGGTCACAGCCACCAAGACCAGCCGGCCGCTTGACGAGGTTGCGGAATCAGTCAGCGTCATCGACCGCGCCGAGATCGAGGCAGAGCAACCGCAGACGCTTGGCAGATTGCTCGAGAACCTGCCCAACGTCGAGATCGGCGGTGGACCACGCGGGATCGGTCAGAGCGTCACCATCCGTGGCTTGTCGGACGATCGCATCCTGTTCCTGCTCGACGGTGCGCGCCAGAACTTGACCCGTGCGCACAATGCGAGGCTCTTCGTTGAGCCCGACCTGCTGCGCCAAGTCGAGGTTATCCGGGGGCCGGCCTCGGCGCTCTGGGGCAGCGGCGCCATCGGGGGTGTCATCGCCTTGGAGACCGTCGATGCCTCCGACCTGCTCGCGCCAGGTCAAAACCTGGGTGCGCGCACGCGCGCTGGCTACCAGGGAGTCAACGACCAGTGGATGGCGGGAGCCGCCGTCTATGGACGTGTCACCGATCAGCTCGATCTCCTGGTCGATCTCACCTACCGTGACGCCGGCGATACCCGCCTTGGCGACGGTCAGGATCTGGAGAACTCTGCTTACGAGCGTACGTCAGGGCTGGCCAAGGGCACCTGGAGTGTCGATGGGGCCAACTGGTTCAGCGCAAGCTATCTCGGGTTCAGCGAGGATGGGGAGGTGCCGTCCAACGCCCAGACCGCGGCGACCCCGGAGAATCTGGTCGATCGCACGACGCGCCAGGACAACCTCAACTTCCGGTACTGGCATGATGACCCGGACAATCCCTACTTCGCTCCATCGCTATTGCTCTACCGTAACGAGATCCGCATCGACGAGGACCGCAAGCGAGATGGACGCAACGACGACACCGAGCTGACCACGGTAGGCCTCGACCTTCGCAACACGATGCGCTTCGGGCTCGGCAACCACCTTGATCAGATCCTGAGCTACGGGCTCGAGTACTACGAGGATGCGGCTGACGCCGAGCGCGACGGCCTCCCGCGCAGCAGCTCACCCGACGGTAGCCAGGAGATCATCAGTGCCTATCTGCAAGACGAAATCCTGATCGGCGAGCGCCTCACGCTGGTCCCCGGTATCCGGTTCGATGATTACTCGAGCAAAGTGGACAACGGGAGCGCCGAGACCAATGAGGAGAGCGCCTGGTCGGGAAAGATCGGCGCCAACCTGCGAGTCACCGATTGGCTCTCGTTGCAGGCGAGCTACAACGAGGCCTTCCGGGCGCCCAGCCTCTCGGAGCTATTCGTGTCCGGCGTGCATTTCACCTGCGGCCCGGGTTGCCAAAATCTGTTCGTGCCGAATCCGGACCTCGAGCCGGAGAAGGCGCGCAACAAAGAGGTCGGCCTGCGCCTGGGCCAGCAGGATCTGCTCATGGCCGGTGACCACGCCGCGTTCCGTGCCGCGTTCTTTCGCAACGACGTGCGCGACTTTATCGATCAGGAAGTCATCTTTACGTTCAGGCCGGTACCAGGCAACCCGGGCCCGGGTGGCGTTACGACTCAGGAGAACGTCACAGACGCACGGCTCGAAGGCTTCGAGATCGAGGCGCTCTACGATGCGCCGCGCTGGTTCGCTGGCCTCGCCTACTCTCAGACGCGCGGCGACAACGAGACCACCGGCGAGCCCCTTGCAAGCGTGCAGCCGGATGAATGGATTACCCGGCTTGGATTGCGTTTTCCAGCGCAAGGTCTCGAGCTCGGCAGCCGCGGGCGTTTCATCGCTGCCCAAGACCGCGTGCCGGAAGGGATCGAGCCTTCGCAAAGCTACAACCTCTTCGACATTTGGCTGACGTGGAGACCCGCCGAGCGCCTCGCCGGCCTGAACCTCGACCTGGGTATCGACAACCTGCTCGACGAGGACTACACACCCTTTCTGTCAGTGCTGCAGGGACCGGGGCGCAACATCAAGGCAACGCTTCGCTATAGCTTCTAGGCAACTCGCTGTTACCCGGTCCCGGAAGATGATTTTTCGCGAGCCGGTTTGAGGCTCATGGTGTCTTTGCAGTAGCCCAGACGCCGGCCCTGTGCATCGGTGCGCTTCAGGTCGAAGCAGAAGCGGTTCGTCTGGGGCGACGATCGCGAGCGCAGTCAGAAAATCGGCGAATCGGTTCCACTGAAAGGGGATGCCCTTGCGATTGGCCTTGTGCTGCAGGGCGTGATAACGGGTGTAGAGGTTGCGGGTCCACTCGCGTCCAAAGAGCGTGCTAGGCACCGGGTGACGCAGCGGCTGCCCGTCTTCGGTAAAGAATCCAGAGCTGTGCACGATGCGCGAGTGCATCAGATCCTCGTGGCCGACATAGGCGTGATGTCCACCGTTGATAGGGGCCCGTCTCCTGCTGAGGTGCTCACCGACCTGATCGCGAAGTCGCGCAAGGCTTGCCGCCACGGCGGGGTCGAACTGCTCTCCCGCGTGTTGGGAGACCTCGTCGATGGCGGCGTCGACGGTCATCGCCTTGCGATAAGGGCGGTTGGAGGTCATGGCGTCGAAACTGTCGGCGACGGCGATGATCCTGGATTCCATGGGAATCTGTTCGCCCGCGAGCTGCTCCGGATAGCCCTTGCCGTCGAAACGCTCATGGTGGTGCAGCACGATGGTCGTGATTTCCCGGAATTTGGGCAGGCGGCCGAGAATGTTGCAGCCGATACGCGGGTGGCGTTGTATCTCAAGCATTTCCTCGCGGTTGAGCCGGCCCGCCTTGTTGAGCACGTGATCGGGGATCGCGATCTTGCCGATGTCGTGCAGGAGCGAGGCTACCTGGATCTGTTGGCAGATCGCCGACGGCAGCTCGAGCTCGTGGGCCATCATCTCCGCATAGCGTGCGACCCGAAACGAGTGCTCGTAGGTATAGGGGTCGCGGGCGTCCAGCGTGGCGAGGACGGTATCGATGAGTGTTGGTAGAGGGATAAGATCCGACATGCGTTGCTCTTGGTTGGCCGACTCGTCTTACGCGCATCCTGAGCAGCCGTCACAAGGCTCGATGATGGTCTAAAACGCGATGTCTGGGTCACGCCAAGTACGATGCGCGTCTGTCGCAAGAGGCTACAGGCAACTGCGCGCGAA
>JAAAOQ010000234.1 GCA_009908845.1 Gammaproteobacteria bacterium | reverse complement strand
CCTGGGGCCTGTTCCGCGGGGTCGATGCCCGGCGCGATTGGCAGCCCTGGCTGATGACCTCGGCACTCTTCGTTACAGCCTTCGCGATGCTCGCCGGCAGCTTCTGGCCTTGGATCGTGCCCTACCACCTGACCTTCGATGAGGCCGCAGCGCCGGAGGCCAGTTTGAGCTTTCTATTCTATGGGGTCGGACTGGTCGTGCTACCGGTGATCCTGGTCTATACGGGGGTGGTCTACTGGATCTTTCGCGGCAAGGTGTCGCCTGAAACGAGCTACCATTGATCGCCCCACCAAGTCGGCACGATCAGCGACGGCCCTGCAGTCAGTCGAGCCTACGGGCTGGCCAACGATCACGGCAGCACCCCAACCCAGAGAACGAAGCAATCGCAGCCGCGGCCGTTGTTTCACGACAAGAACGAGCCCGACCGCCGCTGTCAGTGGGCGCCGCGACTGCGTCAAGGACATTTCAGGTCTTGGCCCACTTGCGCCGGCTTTGCCGCTGTGCCTGCTAAGGGATGCGACAGCGTAACCCCTGACTAGACGGCTTCTGGCAATCCAGGCAGAAGCGCGGAGAAGTCTGGGACCGCATCGAACTCGTCGCAGGTTCGCGCGGGCTGCGCCGAGTCCGGTGACAGGATCGCGAGCAGCCAGTGGAAGCCGTATTCGCGGGCGGCCCGCAGTACCGGCAGACTGTCGTCGACGAACAGCGTGCGCTGCGGGTCGAACGGCTCGACCTGCTGCACCCGCGGCCAGAACTCCGGCGACTCCTTCGCCGCCTGAAGGTCATGGGAACAGACGATGTGCTCGAGATGCCCGTCGAGGCGGGTCTTGCTCATCTTGAGCTCGATCGACCTCTGGTGGGCATTGGTGACCAGCACGCGCCGCTTGCCCGCCGCCGCTAGCGCCTCGAGGAAGGTCAGCACGTGCGGGTGGACCGCGATCAGGTGCTCGACCTCGGACTTGAGCAGCGCGATGTCGAGCTCGAGTTCCTGCGTCCAGTGATCGACGCAGTACCACTGCAGCGAGCCCAGCAGCTCCCGATAGCGGGCGTAGAGCCTCTCCTTCGATTCCGCCAGCGCGATCCCGCGAGACTCCGCATAACGCAGCGGGACATGCTCGAGCCAAAAATGGTTGTCGAAGCGCAGGTCCAGCAGGGTGCCGTCCATATCGAGAAAGACAGTGTCGATCGCGTTCCAATCCAGCATCGGTCAGCTCAGCTCAGCGGCAACAGACCCCTATTCCGGCATAAAAGAGGGGACGGCGCCATCCCCCATCATCGGTTCACCGCCGCAAGGCCCGGTTGCCGAGCGCGAGCTCCGTAACGCACTTGGATCGACCTTGCCGATCCGTTGAAGCGGCGTCCGGCCTATCGAGCCGAGACCGGCGGTACGCCGCCTGGTCGACGTTTCTCGTTGAGTCAGTGCAGCGGCATCGCGCTACCAGACGCCAATGCGATACCCTGCTCGACCTTGGGGTCGTAACCTGAATCGAACCGGGCGGTATCGATGCCGAAGCCACTTCGCCTGCTTGCCGGACTCGTCTTATGCCTGTGCGCCGGCCTGGCCGCCAGTGCCCTGGAGAACCGTGTCTTCGAGTTGGAGCACCAACGTGCGGACGCGGTCGTTCCGCAGCTGCAAGACCTGTACGGAGGTGAGATCCAGCTCTCGGCGACGGGCCAGACCCTCGTCGTCAGGGCTCAGTCCGAGCGGCTTTCCGAGATCGAGACCCTGCTCCAACGAATCGACCGACCGCCCCGGCAGGTGCAGCTCTCGCTCCGCCACCGCAGCACGGCGAAGCCCAGCGGGCGCGATCGCTATTCCGCGGGGGTCTACAGCACCGGCCGGGACTCGACGCGCAGTGTGACGGTCCTGGACGGGCAGGTCGCGCAGATCAGCTCAGGCCGGATCGCCCGAGTGCCGATCGCCGAGCGCGGCGGCTGGAGCCCCGCTGTCTTGCTCGAGGAGATCAAGATGACCAGCGGCTTCCTGATCCAGCCCTCGGTGATCAGCAACGATCAGGTGGAACTGCGGATCACCGCGGTCCAAGACGGGCCGCTTCGGGGACGAGGCGATTACGAGACCGCGGATCTGACGACCGTGCGCCGCGTGCGATCGGGGGAATGGGTGGAGCTCGGGGAGGAGCACCAGAGGCGCAGCGCTCGCGGCACCAATCGAGTCTATGGCTCCCAGTTGCACGACAACCGACTCTGGGAAGTCAAAGTGGACGTGCTTCCGGCGCCATGATCTCAGAGGCCCTATCAGAATGCCTGGCTGGGCTGCACAAGCTGCTGATTTGCTAGGCCGTAGAGGGCATTCTGTTAGGGCTTCTAAGGCGATCGCTGGCAACCAGCCATAGGCATCACCCCTAGGCACCACCGTAATGCGCATCATCCGCGTGCACACAGCCGACGGGCGCGAACCGCTCGACAGCCCAAACGACGACGGCAGCACGCGGGTGCTCGCCGGCGACCGCGCCGAGGTCGAGAACGATGCGATCGGCGTGCTCGAGCATTCGGTTAGGTCTGCTGGAGCAAACGAACAGGCTCGATCAAGATGAGCGGTCCGGCCGCATCGGCTTCTGACTGCCGCCTGACCTGCTTGCCGAACGCGGCCGACCATGGTTTAACCTCAAAACGGCAGTTGACCGGCCATCAGGGTGCGTTCCGCTTGTCTGATCGCGCACAGACCAGCAAGGCACAACGAGACGTGATACTCGTGCTATTCCAACGCGTTGTAACGCAGCGGGGCGCCGCGCGGGGCGTGCCCTGGGCGCCGTCGCCCTGCACCAGAAGGGGTGCTTGCTATTCGCTCAGAGGTCGAATTCACTCACAAGGTTATTCCTCTCGGAAGCGGTCAACTGCCGATTCTGGATTTCACTCTAAATGAGCCACTGAGACCGCAGGACCCGCCTGCGCTGCACTGGATTCAGCCATGCCTGTCTACGAGTTCTATTGCCCCGATTGTCACGCGATCTACAACTTCTTCTCGCGCAAGGTCGACACCGAGACGCTCCCGGCCTGCCCCGACTGCGGGCGCTCGCCGCTCGAGCGTCAGGCGTCGCCATTCGCGATCTCGAAGGGCCGCGGCGACGAGGAGTCGGACGATGAGGGCCTGCCGGCCGGGATGGACGAGGAAAAGATGATGCGCGCCCTAGCGTCGATGGAAGGCGAGCTCGAGGGCCTTGATGAGGATGACCCAAAGCAGGCGGCGCAGATGATGCGCCGGCTCTTCGACGCCACCGGTCTGAAGATGGGCGACGGCATGGCCGAGGCGATGCGCCGAATGGAGTCCGGCGAGGACCCGGACGCCATTGAGGCGGAGATGGGCGACGTGCTCGAGAACGAGGACCCCTTCGCTCTGAGCGCCAAGGGCGGCGGAAAGCTGCCGAGCCTCAAGGACCTCCGCCGCGACCTGCTACCGCCGCGGCGCGTCGACGACTGGTATCCGTTGAAGCGTGATTGACTCGCTCGGTTCGCCGGAGGATGTCAGGCCGCTCAACGGTTTGAACCCCGGGGGGTCTCCTCGGCTTCCAATCGCGGTGCGCTGCGAGCCGAGTCGCGGTTCTAACGCCCATGACACGGCGCCACCCCGGACGATGAATCCCGCGTCATTGACGGTGACGATGCAACCGAGACCTTAGGTCAGTGAGCAGACCTTTCCAACCAGCATCCGGTGGCGGGCGAGCGTCCGCCTGCACGCTTGGTTCAGCCGTTGATGCATTTGGGTCAGCGATCGGAGGCCCAGCGATCGGGGGCTCAGCGATCGGGGGCTCAAACGGCGAGGGCTCTCGGTGAGCTTGAATCAGCCCAAGCAACGCCTTGGCCAGCGGATCGTGCTGCAAGGACAGGACACGACGCAACGCCTGCTCGGCCGTGGCAGGGTCGTTTCCCGCGAGGGCGGCGACAGCTCGGCGCAGACAAGC
The DNA here is from genome assembly GCA_009908845.1 of Gammaproteobacteria bacterium. GTDB lineage: Bacteria > Pseudomonadota > Gammaproteobacteria > Chromatiales > Chromatiaceae > Lamprobacter. Next base: position 14,695 of record JAAAOQ010000234.1, on the reverse strand, counting down.
ATCGGCAGCGCGCTCGGCGGCCAGCAGTAGACTGTGATCCATGCCGCAGCGACGGCAGCTCTCGGCGCCATCGCTACGGGCGCGGCAATTGGGGCAACGTTGCATCGCGAATAAGGGCTGGCAACAAGCTGGGTAGGGCTGGCGGCGCCGGCAAGCCGGGTTTCCGGTTCCGGTTTCGGGGCTCCGATGTCCAGGGCTCGATCCTCGGGCCCCGATCTTCGGGCTCCGACCTCGGGGGCCACTCGCCGGGGTCAGGTTTCCGGTTTCCGATCGCCGGGTCTCAGGTCTCCAGGTAATAGATCAGGTCCGAGAGCGCTGCCACCGAGCGCTCGAGCCCGGCCATGTCTTCCGCAGCCAGCGCGTCGCGCACCGATTCGATCAGATCGATCAGGTCCTCCTTGTCCTCGGCGCTAGCGGTCTCGAACAGCCGCTCGCCCTTCTCGAGCAGGGCGCGCGCCTGGACCACCTCACGGCGGTCACCGGTCTCGGCATCGGCCGCCTCATCGACCTCCTCGGCGTCGCCGTCGATCAAGGCCGACAGGCGCTGGCGGGCCGCATCGAGTTGCTCGGATTCAAAGCGCGCGGTCGCGTTGTCGATCGCGATGTGCTTCTCCAACCCGGTGCGCTTTTCGGTCGCGGTGACCTTGAGGATGCCATCCAGGTCCAGCTCGAAGCGCATCACGATGACGTTGCCGGCCGGAACATCGCTGAGCCCTTCGACCTTGAACGAGCCGATCTCGGTGTTGTTCAGCGCATCGCGGTCCTCGCCCTGGTAGATGCGCACGTCGACCGCCTGCTGCCCGTCGACCATCGTGTAGAAGCTCTCGCTCTTGGCGGTCGGGATCGGGCTATTCTTGCGGATCAGCGGCACGAAGCAGTGCGGATAGGGCATCCCGCCCATCTCACCGACCGCGCTGGTGCCGAAGGTGTAGGGCGTGACATCGACGAGCACGCCGCGGGTGGTCTCGCCGGCGATCACCCCGGCCTGGATCGCGGCGCCGGCGGCGACGCAGAGGTCCGGATCGATCTCGGCGCGCGGCTGCTGGCCGAGCGTCTCTTCGAGCCGCTGCTGGATCAGCGGCGTGCGGGTGGCGCCGCCGACCAGCACCACTTCGTCGATATCGGCGACGGTCAGCTCGGCCCCCTTCAGTGCCGTGTGCACGGCCTCCAGGGTCTCGTCGATGTAGCCCTCGATCATCGCCTCATAGTCCTCGCGACTGACCTCGAGCGAGAGGTTCACCGGCGGATCGCGATCCGGGAGCAGATATTCCTCGTCGATGCGCGCACAAGGGGCATCGCTGAGCGCGATCTTGGCGGCCTCGCAGGCGCGGTTGATGCGGGCCATCGCAGCGCGGTCGGCGCTCGGATCGCAGTCGTGCTCGCGCTGCAGGTACTCGCGGACATGCTCGATCAGCTTGGCGTCGAAGTCGTCACCGCCGAGGTGGTTGTTGCCGTGGCTGGCTAGGACCTCGGTGACCTCGCCACCGGCGCGCACCACCGAGCAGTCGAAGGTGCCGCCGCCCAAATCGTAGACCAGGATGGTGCGCGGCTGGGTCGCATCGACCTCGTAGGCCAGCGCCGCGGCGGTCGGCTCGTTGATGATGCGCACCACCTCGAGCCCGGCCAGCTCGCCGGCATCGCGCGTCGCCTGGCGCTGCGCATCGGAGAAATAAGCCGGCACTGTGATCACCGCCTTGCCAACGCTCGCGCCCAGGTGCTCCTCGGCGGCGCGCTTGAGCCGCTTCAGGATCAGCGCCGAGACCTCCTGCGGGCTGTAGGCCTTGTCGCCCATCGGCAGCTGCACGTCCTCGCCCATCCGCCGCTTGACCGAGCGGATGGTGCGCTCTGGATAGAGCGCGTACTGGTTGCGGGCGGCCTGGCCGACGAGCAGGTTGCCGTCGTCGGCGAGGCCGACGATCGAGGGCAGGATGCGGGCGCCATCGACCTCGAGAACCTGCGGCTGCCCGTCGCGGATGAGGGCGACCTCCGAATTGGTGGTCCCGAGATCGATGCCGATGATGATGTCGCTCATGATGAATCCTTGGTCGAAGACGGCGGGGTGAGATCAGGTCGATCGGGCCGATTGACGACGACCTCGGCCGAGCGCAGCAGCTCACCGTCGAGCAGGAAGCCAGCGCGCTGCTCAGCGAGGACCTCACCGACCCGACGTTCCGGATCGGAGGCGAGCTCGGCGGCGTGCATCCGGTGCGGATCGAACAACCGCCCAAGCGCCGGCAACGGCTGCACACCGCGCCGCGCCAGGGTTTCGTCGAGCCGGCGCAGGTTCATCGCCAGCCCCTCGGCCATCGACGCGGCAAAGGCACGTGCCTGGCGCCGACCGAACAGACCGCGCGGACGATAGCCCGCCGCGGCCGCGTGGCCGGCCTGAAGTCGGTCGCGCAGGTCCAACAGCTCCAGCAGCAGGTCCTTGTGCTCGCGCGCTCGGTTGGCCTGCTCCTGCTCGCGGCGGCGCTGCTGCTCCTGCTCGGCGCGGCTGTTGGCGGTCTCCAGCGCCTCGAAGACGTTGCGGAACTCGTCGAGGGCAGTCTTGACCTGGCGCGCCTCGAGCTTGACCTCGTTCTTCAGCGCGGCGAGCTCGCTGAGCAGGCTGAACAGATCGGGCGCCTCGGCCTCGTCGGCCGCGGGCGCGGCGGCGGGGTCATCGGCCCGATCCAGATAGTCGCGCAGGCGCGCGAGCAGCTCCTCCTTCGCGGTATCCGTCACTGCAGGCTCCATCAGTCCTCCCCGCGCAGCAGCGCCGCGAACAGCGCCGGGTCCGGACGGCGCGGCGCCGCCTCGTCATCACCACGGCCTTGGGCTTCGGCGCGGCGCAGGATGTCGAGCGGCTCGGGCGGCTCGGTCTCGAACAAGGCGTAGGCGATCCGGTCGCGCTCTGTGCGCACGCGCTCGTAGGCCGCGCGCGCAGCCTGGAAGCCGGCCGGATCGCGGTCGGGCGGACAGCGCTTGATCGCGGCGCGATAGGCGGCCTCGACGGCATGATCGTCGGCATCGGGATCGATGCCGAGGGTCAGGAAAGGATCGGACATCAGAATAGGTCGAACTGTTTCGGCGGCCCATCGGGATCATCGGCCGAGCGCGCCTTGCTGCGGCCACCACCCGCCTGCGGCTTCGGCAGCTCGCCGGCCTCCTCGGCGGCGCTGTAGATCATCGCCTTGAGCATCTCGACTGCAGCCTCGTCACCCTGCTCGCGGGCGATCCTCATGACCTCTTTGCGCATCGGCTTAGGCATGCCTGTGACCTCCAGCGCCTGCTTCAACGGCATCTGCTCGAGCACCTGCAAGAGCAACGCAATGCCCTCCCCGAGATCCTGACCCTCGCCGCCCGGCGCCGGCGGGAATGGATCATCCCAGGGATCATCGCGGACCGGCGGCCCCGGCATCCGTCCAAAGGGCATGAACTGCTGCAGCAGCTCGCGCAGCCGCTCGGCCGCGCGCATCTCGCCGGCCTCTCGTGCCCGCGCCAAGGCCCATTCCATCTTGTCCAGCTCCGACACACTCGGGAAGCCACCGTCGCTGTAGCGGCTATCGAAATCATGGTATTCGAGCATCGGCGTGCGCGGCCAGCGCTTGAGCCCGGCCCGCGCGGCCTCGCGCCGTGCCTCGTTCAGCCGGAACGCACGCAAGGTCTCGCAGGCGTGCTCGAGTTCGTTGCGCTCGAGCTGCTTCCAGGGCGCGCCCTTGAGCGCGGCCGCTAGCCGCTCCATCAGGGTGCGACGGAAATGGCCGACCTGGTCGGCGTGGCTGCGCAGCTGACCGATGATCGCACGCAGGTCCTCAGGATCGCGCACCTTGACCCGCTTGAGCCCGAGCCATTTGGCGACATCGTCCTGCTTGAGCGTAAGCCGATCGACGGCCAGCATCAGCTCCACCTGCGCCACGACACCGCTGCCGCGCTGAGCGAGGCTTTCGTTCAGCCTGGCCTTGCCTTGTTCGGGGTCCTCCAGCGCCAGCACCACAAGGCCTTCGAGCAGATCGAGCTGCGCGCGCACAGGCTCCAGCCCGGCACCACGCCCGGTCCAGTTCCGGGCCTCGGCGAGCTCCTTGCGCGCCAGGTCGCCACGCCTCTTCGGGATCTGCTTGGCGGCGTGCTCGATATGGGCCTCGACCAGGCGCCGGCGCGCACTGCTGTTGATCGGGTCGATCGCCAGCATCCGCCGGGCGATGCCGGCCGCCTTCTTGAAGGCGTTGCTCGCCAGCGCCGTCTCCATCGCCGCTTCCAGCAGGGCCATATCCTGCGGCCAGCGCTCCTGGGCCTGGCTGAGGACGCGGCGGGCGTCCTTGAGTCGGTTCGCGCGCCGGTACCAGGTGATCAGCCGCAGATAGGTCTCGCGGTGGTCCGGGTCCCATTGCAGGCTGCGCTCGAGCTGCTCAGCGGCGATGGTCTCGGGGGAATCCGGATAATCCTCAGGGTGCTCGGTCTCGAGCAGCTTGAAGCGCCTTTCCCCGCGCCGCAGCACCATCGCAATCTCGAGCGAATACGGTGCATCTCGGCGGCCGCGCTGCTCGGCGATCAACCCCTGTGCGACCATCTCCCAAGCGTCGAGCACATCCCAAGGATCGCCCTCGGGCTCGGTGCCCCAGGCCTTGATCAGGGCGCGCTCGTGCCCGCTCAGCGCGTTCCAGCCCGGCGGATTCGGATCGAGCAGCCCGGTCCGCCGTGGCATCAACCGCAGCGAGGCCTGCTGCGCCCAGTCATGGCCGAGCAGATCCCGATAGCGTTTCAGCAGCGGCTGCAACGTCTTCTGCTGCCGCCCGCTGTCGCGCTGGAACGATGCCAGCGCCCGCGCCAGCTCCAGCTGTGCCTTGGACCAACCGCGCAATGCCGCGACGAGCTCGGCTTGTCGCGGTCCAGCCCGATCCAGCTCGGCCAGGAGCTCGGCATCGGGCAGGAGCGCAAGCTCGGCCGCGCGCCGCAGCGGCGCGAAGGCCGAGGCGCCATCGATACGCGCGAGCATCTCCCGAGCGGCGTCGGGCTCGGTTTCCGCGCGCACGAGCGCCTTGAGTAGGATTGCCAATGCCCGATACGGCGAGCGGAACGGCAGCTGGGCGAGCGCCGCTTCCACACCGCGCTGATCTGCGTTGCAATAGGCGGTGAGCGCCGTCTGCGCCGGCTCGGCATGGCGGCGGATGGGATCATCCTCGGCGAGCTGCTCGAGCAGCGCGGTATCACCGCCGACGAGTCGCTCCGACAGCACGGCCGCCGCAAGCTGCTCGCCGACGCGCTGACGCTCCTCGCGGTTCAGCGCATCTGGGTGAGCCCAGGCTACGATCAGCGGCTGCGGATCACCGAGGCGCAGTCGCAGGATGCCGTGATCGAGCGACGGCGGGATATCGGCGCCGAGCGCGGCCCGGTTCTCCCAGATCACCGCCGCTTCTTTGAGCATCCCTTTGGCGGTCAGGTCGCGCGCACGGCCGGCATAGGCGTCGGCCAGCGCGCGCCGACGGGCCGGTGTGCGCTCGCTGTCGGGGTCGTCCTTCAACAGCGCCTTCAGCGCCTGGATCGCATCGCGCCAGTGACCGCTCTCAAGCGCCTGCAGTGCCTCCCGCTCGCGGACCTCGGGGCTCTGTTTGGCGGCCGCAGCCGCCTTGGAACCGCCGTGACTCGATTGTTTCTTTCGCTTGCGTGCCATCCTCTCAGGTTACTCGATCATCGCGCGGAACTCGATAGGGAATTGGCAACCGCGTGGGGCGCTTGACCCACCTCGGAAGGCCCGACTAGCCTTTGTAGCGCTGGAAGCCATAGAAGCGCCGGCGTCGCTGCGAAAGCCTGTGTATTACCTGACGCCACTGAGGTTCCCTCGGCAATGCCCCGCTGCAGACTCGCACTGGTGCTCATCCTCGCAACCCTGCTCACGGGCTGCACAGATGCAGAACCCCCGCTCGCCCTAGGCACCCAGGAGCGCGACCCGGGAGTGGGTTGGCTGAGCCTGCTGCCCCAGCGATGACATCAGGGCGCGCGTGACATGGACTAGGCTCCCATGGGCGACACTCGAGATAGGCGGCCTGCTCTTGCGTCAGGTGAAGCAGTCATGGTCGCCGGACATGCTCATTGCGCCTCAGGATAGAAGTCGTCGTCGAAGACCTGCTCGCGGCTATAGGGGCAGACCTCCGGGAAGGTCGTCTTCGGCAGCCGGGTCTCCTTGTGGGCGAGCCGCGCCGCGACCGGGTAGGCGTCGGCAATCGCCTCATCGACGACGGACTGGAGGCCGGGAGATTGGCGCAGCAAATCGGCGAGCTGCTCGCGCTGCTCGACAATGGTCGAGCGCCAGCTGCGCCCATCGAATTCGCGCCAACGATCAGCGAGCAGGGGATACTGAAATTCCCACTTCAAGAGATGAGCCAGCAGCACCAGCAACCGGCTGTGCAGCTCGCGGCGGTCGCTCTTGCTCATGTCGCTGAGCTCCTCCAGCAGATGGGCAATATCCAGTTCCTCGAAGCGCCGCTCGCGCAGCAGCTCGGCATTGCGTTGCGCCCATTGCGCATAGTCGGTGTCATACAACGTGGCGAGGTCCGTCATGTTGGCGCCTCCAGGTTCGACGACTAGGCATCCGGATGCAGGCATGGATGCTGATGCTGGGAATTATGGCTCGGGGCCGCAAGCAACAACTCCAAATTTGCCCCGGGACCGGGCGGCGCGACGACAACGTTTCTTCGGTTCACCGCCGCTGCCCACTAAGATCGACCAGCTGAAGATCCTGCGGTTTGTCGATGTCCCGAATCACACCAGGGTCCGGACATGGCACTGCGGTGATTGGGGCCGACCGAAGGAGATGCCGCGTCCCTTGATCGACCTCTAATCGCTGGAGATCGTTACCGAATGCGGGGCCGAACCCGACAGTATGACCTCGCCGACCCGCAAAGGTCGGGCGTACAACCGGTTGCTCCCTGATGCAAGGCGGCTGCAACCGCGGCGATGCTCTCAGGCCGCAACCAGGGCATATCAACGAGCGCAATCAGCCAGCCGTCGGCCTCCAGCCTAGCTGGCAACCCCGCAGGCGATGCTGTGCCCAACTGCTTTTTTGTGGAGGCGACGCCAGAAGAAGACTACGAGTATTGGCATAGAGCCAAAAAAGAGCCATATCATCGGCGGCTCGTCGATCGCGATTGTAACTTGTGGCGCGCCGATGAATTGATACGCATTGACCTGCCCGGCATCTTTGGAAGAATCAACAATAAAATTCTCTACGATAAAGTTTCCGTCGATATGACCATTGTAAAAGCTTGTCGTCGCATGAGGAGCCAAGATACTCCCCTTAACTCCGACTGAATGGATGTCAAGTGAAGTCGCTTCAACGAAATTGAAAAGGATGTTATTGGTCAGGGCGCCATCGTGCCGAAAAGTGATGTCATTATCCCGAAACTTCACCCCTTCACCTAGAGCCGTGTGGTAAAAACCGGTATTGAAAAGTTCCACGTCTTCACCAGAAACATTCACTAGAGCAACGGCGGACGCGGGAATGTCGAAGGTGATGCTCTTATTTGGCGAGGAGAAGTCGGCCGCATCCACATTGAAGACATTAAGTCCCAGGCCGCCTTCAAACCGAAGGTCGTACAGCGCGCCTTCGTCATTCCGCGATTGTTTCGTTTGACCGGTAGCCGCCATGCCTCCCCAGGCGCTCGAGCGCCTCAAGACATCGTCAACCAACGCATCGAAATCGGCGAATCCGCCGCTATCGTTATAGAGCTTGCCATTCGGGCTCTCAGGATTATCCCGATAGAACCCGACTGTCTCGTCGATGTCAGCACTTCCAGCCACGACAGCATTGCCGTACTCGATACGCGTGTCCCGAATCTTTGCATCGCCGCCGACGATCAGGTCATCGCGGCCGCCGTCGGAGTCATCGAGTAGCAACCCCACGGAATAATCACTCATCTCGAGATTGCCACCAACGGCGAGCCGTCCCTCGACGTCTGAACGCTGCACACTCATGTCCCCGAGAATGAGGGCATTGAACTGCCCGGCCTCGCCAAGCGTGATCGGCATTGCGGATAACGTCGGCACCGCTAGGAATATGACAGCGAAGACAAGAAGATGCATACGGGGTGTTGGAGGCTGCGTTTTTGTCATACCAATTAACCCGATCCGAGATCGATCGCGGTGCGAGCGCCACTTGACAGCGGACTTGCGCAAACTTCGCTGCCGCAGTATTGCTCTTACGATACCTCTTACCGCGACGTCTTTCTGAGACGGCCCTCGCAGCGAGACACCTGCATCCTGCTGCCGAATCGATGACTCATCGGTTGAATCACCACATCGGCGACTGGCGCCGAACATAGGCATGGCTCTTCATCACGGGCGGCTGAGAGCACTGGAACGATGAAGATCGGCTGGACAGTCGATATCCCGAAGCACGCCGGGGTCCGCGCAGGGCACTTCCGTGATCGATGCGGAGCACAGCAAATGGCGCGCGCCTTGGTCGCCTTCGAGGCGACCGAGATCGGCGCCGAATGCGTTGCTGAACCCGACTGGATGACCGTGGCGTCCGACATAGACCGGACGGGCGATGGCGGCACCGCGCTCCAGCGCCGCAGCCACCGCCGTGATGGTTTCCGGTCGTATCCAGGGCATATCGCCGAGCGCGATCAGCCAACCGTCTGCGTCTCCCGTCGCCGTAACGCCGCAGGCAATGCTATGGCCCATGCCTCGGGCAGCAGCCGGGCAGATGGCAATATCGAGGCCCTCCGCCGCAAGTCGCTCTGCTATGTCGTCCGCTTCCCGGACCACGGCGAGCACATGCGGCAGCGCGGAGCGCAAGGCACGGGCCGCCGCAACGACCATCGGCGTCCGATCGGCGAGGAGGGCACGGCGCTTATCGCTGCCGAAGCGGCGGCCGCTGCCGGCGGCGAGCAGGATGCCGACGGGCATTCAACGACCCCGCGCTAGGTCTCAGCTGCCCCAAGCGCCCCAGCAGCAGCCCCGGCAGCCCCAGCAGCCCCAGCCGAGCTCGAAACCGGCGCCCGCTGCGCTAGCGGCGAGGCATTGCGCACCGCGACCAGCTCGGCGACGGCCGAAATAGCGATCTCCGCCGGGGTGCGACCGCCGATCGCCAAACCGATCGGGCCGCGCAGGCACTCGAGCCGCTCGTCGGAAACCCCGAGCGAGGCCAGCCGCTGCCGCCGTTGGCCATTGCTCGCGCGCGAGCCGAGGGCGCCGACATAGCCGGTCTCGGCGTTCAGGGCTTCCAGCAGCGCGAGGTCATCGAGGCGAGGGTCATGGGCGAGCGTCATCACGGCACTGCGGGCGTCCGTAGCGTGCGCGAGCACGGCGTCGTCCGGCATTCGGGTCTCCAACCGCACGCCGGGCATTGACCAGCCGGTCGCGTCGTCGATGCGCGGATCACAAAGAATCACCTCCGTGTCCAGCGCCTGCGCCATCTCGGCGACGAGCCTGACGATGGCGCCGTCGCCGATCAGCAGCAACCGCCAGACCGGGCCGAACACCCGAACAACCGAATTGCCATCCCGTTGTACCGCAGCCGCATCCCGCGTAGCCGGCGCCAAGCCGACTTCACCGCTCGCCAGATCCAGCCGGCGCGCGATGCGCTGGCGCTCGGCCAGCGCGCTCAGTATTGCCGCAAGGGATTCCGAATCATCGAGACGCTCCACCAGCAGCTCCACCCGGCCGCCACAGGGCAGACCGAAGCGGCGCGCCTCATCAGCGTTGACGCCATACTCCAAGACTTTGGGCCGAGACAATGGCCCGATCTCGCGGAGGAGCCGCGCCAGTTCCTCCTCCAGGCAGCCGCCCGAGATCGAACCAATGCTCGCACCATCGTCGGCCAAGGCCCAGAACGAGCCGACCGGCCGCGGCGAGGAGCCCCAGGTGCGCAAGACCATCACCAGATGCACGCCGCGGCCGCCCTGCAGCCAGTCGACCGCGGCCTGCAACACCGACTGATCCGCCGGGGTCATGGCCCGAGCATCACGCGCAAGCGTTTACCGTGAAACGATGGCCGTACACGCTTGATTCTCCGCGGTGGCGCCGCATCCGCAACGCCAGCCGGCAACCCTCTCTGCGGCAAACCCGCACCAGCAGCGCGCCCACATCGACGGCGGCTCACCCCAGCCGGATCGGCAGGCGCCGCACCGGCTTGCCGGTCAGCGCGAAGACCGCGTTGGCGACCGCCGGCGCGATCGGCGGCGTGCCCGGCTCGCCAACACCACCGGGCGAGGCGTCGGAGTCGACGATGTGGACCTCGACCTCGGGCATCTCGGCGATGCCGAGCAGCGGATAGTCGTCGAAGTTGCCCTGCTGGACGCGGCCGTTGCCGATCGTGATCTCGCCGTTGAGGGTGGCGTTGAGGCCGTAGGCGATGCCGCTCTCCATCTGCGCCTCGATGATCGCCGGATTGACGATCTGGCCGCAGTCGAGCGCGCAGACGACGCGCTTGACCCGGACGCGCTTCTCATCCAGCTCGACCTCGGCGACCTGGGCGCAGTAGCTGCCGAAGGACTTCGCGACCGCGATGCCGCGCGCGCGGCCCGCCGGCAGCGGCTCGCCCCAGCCGGCCTTGGTCGCGGCCAGCTCGAGCACGCCGCGATGGCGCGGCTGATCCGCGAGCAGCTCAAGCCGCAGCTCGTAGGGGTCACGGCCGGCCGCACGGGCGACCTCGTCGAAGAAGGCCTCGGTGATGAAGGCGTTCTGCGAGCTGCCGACCGAGCGCCAGTAGCCGACCGGCACCGGCGGGTTGACCATCGCGTAGGTCACGTCCAGGTTCTCGATCCGGTAGGGCAGGTTCTCGGCCCCCTCCACCGAGGAACCGTCCATCCCGCTCTCGCGCACCTGCTCGGAGTTACGCGCGCGGATCGACGGGCCGGCGATGCGGTGGCGCCAGGCCACGGGCCTGCCATCGGCGTCCAGCGCCGCGGCCAGCCGGTTAAAGGTCGCGGGACGGTAGTAGTCGTGCTGGATGTCGTCCTCGCGGCTCCAGATCACCTTGACCGGGCGTCCAGTCTGCTTGGCCAGGCTCACCGCATCGCGCACGAAATCCTGCTCCGAGCGCCGCCCGAAGCCACCGCCGAGGAACAAGGTGTGCACGCGCACCTGTTCCTGCGGCAGCCCGGTGATCGCCATCGCCGTCTGCTGAGTGCGGGTCTGGGCCTGGGTGCCGACCCAGACATCACAGCCGTTCTCGCCGATCTCGGCGACGCAGGTCATCGGCTCCATGCAGGCATGGGCCAGATAGGGCACCTCGTAGGTGGCCTCGAGCGTCGTGCTCGCCTTATCCAAGGCTGCGGCCACATCGCCCTCGCTGCGGGCACTGATGCCAGCGTCGACCGCTTGCTCGAACTGAGCGGTGATGTCCGCGCTCGAGAGCCCGCCGTTGCCGGCGAAGTCCCAGTCGATGCGCAGCTTGTCGCGCGCCTGCTGCGCCGGCCACCAGCCCTCGGCGACCACCGCGACCGCATCATCGTCGAGCGGCAGCACATCGACCACACCCTTGACCTGGCGGGCGCTCTCGGCGTCGAAGCCCTTGCGCGTGCCGCCGAACACCGGGCAGCGCTGGACCACAGCGGTGAGCATGTTCGGGCGCGTGACGTCCTGAGCGAACAGCGCGCTGCCGTCGCACTTCTGCGGGGTGTCCAAGCGTTTCTGGGGCGTACCGAGCAGCGCGAATTCGCCCGGCTCCTTGAGGAACACCGCCGCCGGTACCGGCTGCTTGGCGGCCTCGCTGGCCAGCTCACCATAGCCGAGCCGGCGGCCGCTCGCGGCATGGATCACCTCGCTGTTGCGCGCCGTGCAGGCGTTCTCGGCGACGCCCCAGCGCTGCGCGGCGGCCGCTAACAGCATCATCCGGGCGGCAGCGCCGGCCTCGCGCACCGGCGTCCAATAGCCACGCACCGCGGTGCTGCCGCCGGTGAGCTGCTGACCGATGATCGGGTTCGTATAGGCCGTATCGGCCGGCGCGAATTCGGCATGGATCGATTGCCAGTCCGCCTCGAGCTCCTCGGCGAGCAGCATTGGGATCGCGGTCATCACGCCCTGGCCCATCTCGGAGCTGGCGACCACGGCGGTGATCCGGCCATCGGGATCGATGCGTACCCAGGCATTGGGCGCGAACTCGTCATCGGCTACCGGCGCGGTGCGGGCCTCGGCGGCCGTCAGTTGGAAGCCGAGCAAGAACCCGCCGCCGGCGAGCCCGCTGACCTGGAGGAAGCTGCGTCGGGTCATCTTCATGCTTGGGCCTCCTCGCTGGCGAGCTCGGCGGCGCGCTTGATCGCGGCGCGGATGCGGTTGTAGGTGCCGCAGCGGCACAGGACGCCGCCCATGCCCTGATCGATCTCGGCGTCGGTCGGCGTCGGATGCTCGCTGAGCAACGAGGCCGCGGCCATGATCTGCCCGGACTGGCAGAACCCGCACTGGGGCACGTCCAGCTCGATCCAGGCCCGCTGCACCGGATGCTCGGCCTGCGCGGAGAGGCCCTCGATGGTGACGATCGCACGGCCGGCGACGGCCGAGACCGGGGTCGAGCAGGAGCGGGTGGCAACGCCATCAACATGGACGGTGCAGGCGCCGCACTGGGCGATCCCACAGCTGAACTTGGTGCCGGTCAGCCCGAGGTGGTCGCGCAGCACCCAGAGCAGCGGCGTCTGCGGATCGACGTCGACCTCGCGGGCCTCGTCGTTGACGGTCAGTTTGAGCATTCAGGGTCCCCTTTGCGTGACGCGCCCGAAGACCTTTCGCAGCAGGCGAAATGCTGCTCGGGTCGGATGGTGAGACAAGGATTAGGCATCGTCCGCCGCCTTGCAACCGCTGCAGCGGACTGCCGGACCGACATCGATATGTCCCAGTGCTTGGGAATCAGCGCATGGGTCAAGACCCGAGCATTGGGCAGCACTTCTTCGCGATCCTGCTCGAGACGATCGCCTCCGATGCCGAGCTCGAGCAGCTACTCGAGCGCATCAGCCAGGCCTTGAGCCAGCCAATCCAGGTCCAGGGCCATAGGCTCCGGATCGACTGCAGCATCGGCGTTGCACCGATCCGGCCGGCAGCGACACCCGCGGGCCTGTTGAAGGAGGCCGATGCCGCGATGTACCGTATTAAGGTCAGCAAGCGCGAGCGGAAGATCGGCTGATGCCGATCGCAAGGTCCTGGCGCCTCGTCCAATCTCGGCGCCAAGCGGCCGGGGCCGTCAGGCCCGAGCCGATCGCGGCCTAGCAACGAGGCTAGGTCGCTTCGGCCAGATAGGTGCCCATCGCCATATCGCTACCGTAGATGTGGCCGGTCAGCCAATGCTCGAGCGACGCGATCTGCTGCGCCGACAACGGGGCACCGGACTGCCGCAGCGCCTCGAGCAATGCCTGACCGCTCTCGATCAGCTCCGCATGCTCGGCGCGATGCGCCGGCAGATCGGGGTAGCCGTGCTTCTCCATTTGCCGCTCCTCGTGCTGGAAGTGCCAGGCCGTGCAGCTGATCAGCTCATCCAGGGTCGCCTCGATCACGGCTTGTGGCTCGCCGTCCTCGACCGCATGCCCGAGGCGATTGAAGAGCTCGAGCAAGCGGCGGTGATCGGCATCGATCTCCGGCACATCGACACTCAGCGTCTTGTCCCAAACGAGGTCTTTCATCGCGAGGCCCCCAGCGTAGTCGACCGATCGTGCGGCCCAAGCTTGGCGCGCGCGGCCCCGGACGTCAATTGGCCACAACCGCCACGCGGTTGTTCGGGCGGATGTCATCGTCGGCAGCCCGGCAGGCTGCGCTAAGATCTTGTCCAACAGTAGCTGCTTAACGGTCTTTCATGCTCGATCCAGCCCAGCCCACCCCCGCCACCCCCCTTCAGCCCAACCGCGAACCGGCCCCGTCCGACGCTCAGCCCAAGGCCCCGGACGAAACGGGCGCGCCGAGTCCAGGCACGCACCGCCTGCGCGAGATCCCCTACAACTACACCTCGTTCTCGGACCGCGAGATCGTCATCCGCTTCCTCGGCGAGGACAACTGGCGCCTGATCGAGCGCCTGCGCGGCTCGCGCCGGACCGGACGCTCGGCACGGATGCTGTTCGAGGTGCTCGGCGACATGTGGGTTGTCAGCCGCAACCCCTACCTGCAGGACGACCTGCTCGAGGAGCCCAAGCGCCGCCGGCTGCTGCTGCAGTCGCTGCAGCATCGGCTCGAGCAATTCGAGACGCGCCTGAACCAGAACGCCGAGGCCGCGGCGCTGCTCGGCGCCGCGCGCGACGCGGTCGCCCGCTTCGATGCCCAGCTCGATGCCGACCGCGCGCTGCGTCAGCGCCTGCGCAAGCGCCTGAGCGGGATCACGCGCAGCGACAACATCGACTTCGGCGGCCTCGCCCGGGTCGCCCATGCGACCGACGCGACCGACTGGCGCGTCGAGATGCCGTTCGTCGTCATTGCCCCGGACACCGAGGAGGAGGTCGCCGCGATCGTCGGCGCCTGCATCGACTGCGGGCTGTCGCTGATCCCGCGCGGCGGCGGTACCGGCTACACCGGCTCGGCGGTGCCATTGTCGGCACGCTCGGCGGTGATCAACACCGAGAAGCTCGAGTCCCTCTCTGAGGTCGAGCACATCGCGCTGCCCGAGGTCGAAGGCACGGTACCGACCGTGCGCTGCGGTGCCGGCGTGGTCACGCGCCGGGTCTCGGATCTCGCCGACGCCAACGGTCTCGCGTTCGCGGTCGATCCCACCTCGCAGGACGCCTCGTGCATCGGCGGCAAC
>JAAAOQ010000185.1 GCA_009908845.1 Gammaproteobacteria bacterium | reverse complement strand
GTCTGCAGGTTGGTCATCAGCTTGACGTTATCGGCGATGTACTGACCGACCTCGTCGACGAAGAAGTTGAGGCGGAAGTTGGGCGGCTGGCGGTCCAGATAGTCCTGGACCTGCTGGGCGAAGTCCTCGATCGAGAGCCGATAATCGCTGCGATACTTGTCGAGGATGCCCTTGGCGGCGTCGGCATCGACGCCGGTGACGGCGGCGTAGGCATGGGCGATGTTGTGGGATTCCAGCAGTGCCTGTTCCCTGCCCCGCTCCCAGGCCCGTCCCGCCTTGGTCTGATAGGCCTGCTTGAAGGCAGCGTAGAGGCCGCGGCTGTCGAGGTCGCGCTCGAACTGGGCGATATGTGCCTGCTTGCCGTAGTAGCCGCACATCTCGTCGAAGACCTTGACGAAGACCGACAGCAGGGCGTCGATGTCCTGCTTGCTGATAACGGCGGCTTTCTGATCGATATTGAACAGGATGCTGCGCGACGGGATGTCCACCGCTCGCTTGAGATCACCGCGCAGGATCTCGTTGTCGCCGCACTTCGGCAGGAACATATCGAGGGTCGCGGCGCCGTCGATCTCGCGATTCTCCAACAGCATCGCCAGCATCTTGAGCAGATGCGACTTACCCGAGCCGAAGAAGCCTGAGATCCAGACACCGTTGGCGCCCGCATAATTATTGTAGGCATCGAGAAAGGCCTCGAGCCGCTTCTCGACCTCGTTGGTCAGCACATATTCTTCGATCTCGAGCCGCAGGCTGGCCTCATCATCGGCCTTGATGACGCCCTCGATCGGGCGGTCGATGGGCTTGGCGAAAATTTCCTTGAGCAAACTGGTCATATGCCCTTCCGTTCGTTGTCAGGCCTGGTAATCGTAGATGTTGAAAGCGCGGTAGTACTTGTCGTCGTGCAGTCGACCGAAGAGGTCCAGGGATGCGCCGCTCTCCAAGGATTGGGTGTAGGCTCCAGGGAAGAACATCACCGTCGGCTTGTCCTGCGCGATCCGCTGCAGATTGTTGAGCACGTTGTGCGAGCGTATGTAGGGGTAGACCTCGCCGACCCCGTTGATCAGCATGACCTGGAACGCCTGCCCTTGCATCTTTCGCGCGATGGCTGGGACCAGATGCTCCTCGGGGTCAAGCACCCCTTGTAGCAGCTCGAGCAGCTCGGGCTTCGAGACCTCGGTCTCCACCTCAAGGATGCGGTCCCAGATCTCGCGCTCGTGCAGCAGTTCGATGCTCAGATCGTAGAGGTTGATCTCCAGTGCGCTGACCGCTTTGCGCTCTAATTGCTTGATCAATAGACGCTGCAAGCGATCCATCTCGACCGCCTCTTGGGGGTCGAAGGGACAGATGAAGAAGGGCACCTCATTGCCCAGACCCTGCTTTTGGAGAAAGCGCTCCCCTGAGATCACATCGACCAGGTGGGTCAAGCGCGCTGCGATCGGGCGCGTCGCAATATCCGGATCGCTCATGGGCTCGCCTCCTTACTGACCGGAGGCTGCATCGGAAGGCACTGCAGGGCCGATGGGTCCGCGGTCTCGACAACTTGGATGAATCGGGCACTTGGGGTCGCGGGGATGAGCTGCCGCTGTCGGGTGAGGAGACCGGCCTCGCGCAGCATGCGGAACAGCACTTGGCGAAGCTTGTGGCGGCTCGATTCGGTCAGCTTGTTCAGCTCCGCATGCCACTGCGCCTCTTGCTCGAAGTACCGATCAAAGTCGGCTGCGTCGATGACGCCCGCCAGGGTCAGATACTTCTCCCGAACCACGCTGCCCGCAAACCCGCCGATGAAGGGATAGCCCCGACAGATCGCAATCCAGAGCAGATAGCGCTGATCGGCCGGATCAGCGCAGGCAAGATAGGTAAGCTCCGGATGAGAAAGCCTCTGCAGGCGGAACAGGATCTCGCGAATCGTCCTTTTGGCGGAGGCCAGCTTTCGCGCTTGGAGAAGATTGTCGGCCAGAATGCGGTCGCGGACGCGGACCCAGCCGGCTCCCTCCCGGTCGGCTTCTTCCCGGCCGGCCTCTTCCTGATAGAGCTGGAGCGCCAGCAGCGACTCCTGCAAACAGAGCCCGTTCGAGGCAAAGGCCAAACTGTAGTCCTTATTCTTCAAATACACGCTTTACCCTTGCCCGCCGTGACTCACCGCCTCACTCACGGGCTAGGCTGCTCCAACAGGCCCGCGTC
Source organism: Gammaproteobacteria bacterium (assembly GCA_009908845.1). GTDB lineage: Bacteria > Pseudomonadota > Gammaproteobacteria > Chromatiales > Chromatiaceae > Lamprobacter. The sequence continues at coordinate 1,297 of JAAAOQ010000185.1, read as the reverse complement.
ATCAAGCCCCAGCGCCGGAATCGCCGCCAAGCTGTTGCCGATGATGCCCTGCAGCGACCCATACATCCCGGCGGTGCTGGTCAGCACCCGCTGCAGCTGCTTCTCGCGCTCGGCCCATTGCTTCTCCATCGCCCGGCGCTCGCGCTGGAGCTGCTGCTGCAGGGCCTCGAACCCTTCGACGATCGCTTCCACCCGCTGGCGGAAGTCGTCGCCGGCCAGGTACTCGTAGAGTCGCTCCATCTTCTCATCCTTCCCGGCCAGTGCCGCTTGTGCCCGGCTGAGCTGGATGAGCTGCTCCCGTAGCGCCACGGCCAATGCCGGCCAGAGCTGCAGACTGCAGACCCAGACGCCATCGAGGCGCCCAAAGCCCTGGATATCCTTCGGCAGCGCGGCGGAGACGATCACCGCGGTGGCGGCGCCGATGCTGCGCTGGTCCTGCTTGAGCTTATCCAGCCAGACGTCCTGCCAGCCCTTGGTGTTCTTGGTCTCCCAGACGATGGTGCCGCAGGTCTGCAAGCGATCGTTGTTGACCCGCTGGACGATATCGGCCCCGCGCAGACCCTTGGGCACCGGCTCGATCCGATCCACCGGAAACTGCCGTTCGAGCTCGCCCTGGATGTCGAGCTCGAGCACCTCGCCCTGTAGCTCCTGGGAGCCGAGCTCGCTGCGGCGCTTGGCGTCCTCGAGGGCCTCGCGCAGATCGTGGATCTGTTTCTCCTTCTCCTTGAGCTTCAACTCATGGGTCTTGGCGAAGTTCTCCCGCAGGCTGGTCTCGAGACGTTGCTTCTCCTCGTCGAGCTTGCGGGCCACCTCCAGATCGAGCTGCTGGGCACGCGCTTCGAGCTCGGTTTTCTCTTTCCTGAGTGCCAGCTCGGTCGCCTGCGCGGCGCGGGACTTCTCCCGTTCGGCCGTCAGGTCTGCCTGCAGCTGCTGCAGCTCGAGCGCGCTTTGCTCGCGCACCTTGGCCTCCATGGCGGCCTTGTCCTTGGCCAGCTGCGCGGCCTGCTCCTCGCGCAGGGTCTTCTCCAGCTCGGCGCGGATCTGTTCCGCCTGACGCGCGCTCGCTGCTTCGAGCGCGCGTTTCTGACGCCGCAGATCCAGCTCCCGCGTCTCGGCCTCCTGGGCCTTGCGCGTATTCTCCGCCAGCCGGTTTTTGAGGTCCTCGAGCTCCAGGGTGAGCGCACTGCGGGTCTGTTCCTTGGTCTGCTCGACCGCGCGCTGAAGGCGTTGCGCGTACTCGCCTTGCAGCCGCTGCTCAAGGTCACTCCGGATCTGGTCCTGCAGCACCTCCGAGATC
>JAAAOQ010000183.1 GCA_009908845.1 Gammaproteobacteria bacterium | reverse complement strand
GCCGGACCTGCAGCCGGCTGTCGACGCGATCGTCGCCAGCTACCTCGAACTGCGTTACCAAGCCCCGGCACCTAAGCCGGACCATCGCGGACTCTGCCGAAAGATCGCGCGATTCCGACCACGTCGCGACCGCCGGGCATAGACGCCAGCCAGGGTGGCCACTAGGGCAGGCAGCCTAGGCCGGAGATCGCCGGGATCGCCTGAGGTCCCACACCGTTGCTCGACGTGCCGAGGCCGCGTTGGCATTGTATAAGTCATTGGCTTCTATGCTGAACCGGGCGCGATTGCCGTCAAGGTCTCGCCTTGCACCGCAACCCCTGCGAGCTGATGTGACTCGCGGATCGGAAAGAGCCTGCCCGCGGCCGGACCAAGCGCGAGCGCGTTGCGGAAAAGCTCACCAAGCTCAAAGACATTTCACTACTCACCAGTCGGAGGAAAGCGATGAGGTATCTGCGAAGAATAGTCAGCCTCGGGTTGCTGCTCGTGGTCGCGAATGCCGGCGCTGCGACCTTGGAGGTTACTCGCCAGGAGTCTCGCGACCAGCAGTGGGAAAATGGCAGGCTCGTCGAGGATCGGGCAAGCGCTGGTCAGGGTCGGCAGCCACAAGCAACGCCCGACAGCCTCGCGCTCAGCGCTTCGCAGGATTTACCTCAAGAAACTTGCCCTGGCCAGAGCGGGTGTGACAGAACCGCAGAGGCGACTTTCGTTATCACTGCGCAGATTCAGCCCGGAGCGGGCGAGTCAAATGGTGACGCCGTGGTGTACTGCGCAACCTGGAGCGGGGAAGTCGCCTCTGGCGCCAAGGCCGATTCGGCCGCGGCAGCAGCAAGCGGCGGCGGGATCCCGTCCACGACAGCATCGGCACCGAACACGGCATCGGCCAGCGTCAGCGAGCCAGCATTCGTAGCGATTCAAGGTGGTGCAACCTATGCTTTCGGACAACTTTCCAACAGCGCACCTCCAGATGCAGCTGAAAGCGATGCGTCGCGGCAGGACATCCATGCTGTCATTGGCGATACGATCGAAGCGTCGGTAGCTGTCGCACTGTCGAGCGCAGCCCCGTTCGACGGCGCTGCCAACGCACAAGGCGCTAGCCGGCTGACGTTGGCGCTCGGCTCGTGCGTCGCTAAGCCGGTGCCAGCAGCCTCGTCCCCGAGCCTCGCGGTGCTACTGACGGTCATGCTTGGCCTCAGTGGCTACCTCGTCTTCCGGCAGCGACAGAGTCAGTAACCGCCTCTAACGACGCCTGCCGCGACAACCTGAGATTCGCTACCGGGCCTGTCGCAAGTGACTCCTCATTGCGCAGTCAGCCTGCCTCGGCCCGGCGCTCCAGCTCGCCGAAGAACCCGGGAAGGATCGGCGACGCCGTCGTGTCCCGGAGCAGCTGACCGAGCGGGTCGATGGAGCGCAGAACCAAGAACGTGTTACGTCTTTTGTCCTGAGGAGGGATAGGCGCCTATGATCAGCGACCGTCGAGCCAAGACCAAGCATCGTGGAGATCGGCAGACCTCTAGCGGGTTACCGCTGTACGAGTTCCGTTATCGCGGCAGCAACGCCGTCTATCGCGGCGTGATGGCGCAGAATGCCCTTGATCACACCCCAGCGGCCATGATCGAGCGCCCGAGCGGCTATCTGGCGGTCGACGACGGGATGCTTGGACTCGCATCCGAACGCTTGCGCTGGTAGTTCAGCCTGTCAGATAGAGCGCGCCATCCACTATGAGCGACTCAGCAACAACCATCGGCAGCGCGCATCCGCTCATGTCGCTGTTGATCGAACAGCAAGAGCTGCTGATGCTCGTTGCTACCTTCGGCGGCATGCTGTTGTTGCTGATGCTCGAGACATTGTGGCTGCGGCGATTTGTCCCGCAGCTGCCCGTAGCTCGGTGGGTGAACAACTGGCTGCTTGCGAGCTTTAACTTCGTGGTTCTGCTTTTGCCGATCCACCTGCTCAACCGCGTCCATTGGATGTGGCCTGCGTCTCATTGCTGCTTGTACCGATCGTTGCCCTGCTCGGTGCGCCGCTTCTCGTCGTAGCACTCGTCGGGCTGCTGCGGCTTGGCGTGGTCTTGTTGAGCCATAGCAACCTGGCGATTCCCGCTCATGTCGATCGCATCCTGCGCTGGATACTGGTCACGCCAGATTTCCATCAGATTCACCACGGCGTCGATACGCGCCATACCAACAGTAACTTCGGAGCGGTACTGCCTTGGTTCGATTACCTCTTCGGTTCCGCCGGTCGGGTTCCGTACGAGCAACAGGCCGAGATGCGGCTTGGCCTGAGCGTACTGAGAGAACCAAGGGACTCACGCTTGGACCGGCTGCTTCTTCTGCGTTTGCTCTGGCCGAAGCTCAGGCCGCTGATTGACTTAGAGCCTGAGTCGCAAGCGTCTGTTTGAGTGTCTAACTTGACTTTCGGCCGGCTAGACCCGGCTGTCAGGACTCAGCTTTGAGCTGACGATGCCCAGCTGAGCGGGAGCGGTGTCCATGATCTTCATCATCGCCGGCGCAACCGCGCTACCTTGCTGGCCGGGGTCGATACCCTCGTCGGCACTACGCATGCGCAGCCCGACGCTGCACGCAGCGATCGACGACTGAGCCGAACACTGCGAGGAGCGCAGGCTCTCCTCGAGCAGGCGACAGTACCCGCTGCCCCAGCAGCACAGCATTTGCGAAGGCCAAGGATGAGCCCGAAAAACGCAATGGCAGTCTAACGCCTAGATAAACGGCCTCCGATGCCTTAGGCTCGGGCTGCAATCAGCCAGCAGGCACTAGCTCCAGTGCATCTCCGACAAGAACGGACCACGCCTGACATGTCTCGCTTCTTCTTCACCTTCCTCGCCATCCTGAGCGTCCTCTTCGTGCTCCAGCTCACGCCCTGGGGCCAGTCCGCGTTCGTCGTCCCCTTCACCGCGCTGATCGCACAGATCAGCGCCAAGCTGCTGCAGCTGTGGGACCCGCAAGTGCTGGCGCAGGGCAAGATCATCTGGGACCCGGGGAGCGGCTTTGCCGTGTCGATCGAGGCTGGCTGCAATGGGGTGGAGGCCGGCATCATCCTGATCTCGGCCATGCTGGCCTATCCGGCGCCCTGGTCGGCGAAGCTCGTCGGCATCCTGCTTGGCAACCTCACGGTGCAGACGCTCAACCTGGTGCGCATCATCAGCCTGTTCTATCTCGGGCAATGGAGCCAGAGCGCCTTCGAATGGGCCCACCTCTACATCTGGCAGGCGCTGATCATGCTCGATGTCCTGGTCGTCTTCCTGCTCTGGCTGCGCTGGCTCGGGCGGCCAAGCCCTGCGGCGCCGGCCGCCAACCCGGCCGCCTGAGATGAGGTTCACGCTGAATCCGCTCAGCCGTTTCGTGCTGCGCGCCATCGTTTGGCTACCGATCTGCTTCGCCGCGTGGTACTTCAGCTCGATCCTCTGGACGCTGCCGGTCGCACAGGGTAGCAGCCTCCTCAGCGGCTGGCTGTTCCCGGAGTTGGTCGAGGGGCTCTATCAGCGCGGCAACCTGTTGCAGGTCGTCAGCG
>JAAAOQ010000095.1 GCA_009908845.1 Gammaproteobacteria bacterium | reverse complement strand
CTTCCCTATCGCATGACTGGGGTAGCGGTCCCTTTGGCGGATTGCGCTCGGTGCCGCTCAAGCGCGAGTGTCGGTTTCCAGGTGTGTCCGAGGCCTCTGTGTCTAACCTCTCGGGAGCATGAGATAAGGGGTTTCTGTTCGTTGGAAACTACGGTATCGTCTTGGCCACAGAACAGAACGCTTGATAACACGACTAGGCGAGCCAAGATCGCTGCGATCAGAGTTGCGCAACGCACACAGATGAGCCAAACGAAGCCCACCTCAAACGTCACGGTCAAGGTCGACACTCAAATCGTCTCGCTCGTGCCGGGGCTATACCTCTTCCGCTACGCCTCGGATATCCCTGAGGGCCAACAAGTGCCGGCGACACTCCAGGCAGCGCCGGTCGGAGAAGGGAATGTTGACTTCTTCCCGGGCGTCAACGTATTAGGTAACACATTACGCCAGCTCGGCGATTGCGTCGTCGTGCGGGTGGCGCGGGCCGAAGCGGGCGTGCTGATCGCGAAATATCGCGTCCCTGGGCACAGCGCATCAGGCCCCGTCCAGATTCAGGTCGATTTTGTCGACAATTCAGGTCGTTTCGTCCGCTCACAAAATTCAGCACCCGGCGGTGTGAAGCTTCCAGCTGAGCAGGGTGGGGGGGCTGCGCTCTCGTCGAATGCGTCGGCTTCGGGGCCATCTGCAGGCATCAGGCGGGAGAAAATCGAGCTTCACGGTCATGTCGAGCGATTAGGCGATGTCTCAGCGGGAGATGGTTGGCTGGGCGATCCGGGTGGTGCGCAACGAGTTGAGGGCTTCGCAGTCCACTGGTATGATCAGCCGCCAGAGGTGAGTTTATCCTACCGCTGCTACGTGGAAGGCCTTGGCGAATCGCCACAGGTGGCTAGCGGCGGCTTCGTAGGAACCCGTCGGCGGGGCGCTGCGATCACAGCAGTAACCTTTGGTCTCGCAGGTCCGCATGCCGCTAACTACGACATCGCCGGACAGGTTCGGTTTTCCAATGGCGGTCTGCAGCCTGTTGTAGGTGGCCAAAAATTATCGGGCCCTAATGGTACCGAGCACCTATGTGCTTTACGTCTTGAAATCGTACGTCGTGAGCATTCAGCAACCGAAATGCGTGCTGCATCTCCGTGGGACGATCCCTCAGCGACTCAGATTTTTCGATCACGCTCACGCTAGTATAGAGCTCGGTACCGGCCTGCAATGGCAATAATTTTTAATTTCTGTAAGTCTAGTTAACCTAACGACGGGGGCTACCTGATGGCAATCCAATATGATGCGCCAACACTGAAAGGAGATTTCGAGGAGGGTGTGCTCGGTAACCCCTCGATCCAGCCGGAAACTGTTAGAGCCATCAACGATCGGCTCGATATCAGTTCGGAGACCGCCGCTGAAGAGATTGATGTCGCCCAAGGCACGTTCAATTCAGAAACGGGTGCAGTAGAATTTACGGCGCCTCCGCAGGCAGAAGATGTTGACGCGCTCATCGTCGATTTTGGGTCAAGCCCGCCGCCTGCCGGTACCGCCATAACCTTCCCTGAGGGCTTTACCGAGGTTCCTGTCGTCATCTTCGATTCGGATGTCGGCGTAGAGGTAACGTTTAATACCATTGATCGCGTCGTTCAGATGGGTAACGGCGACGACGATGTTACTGTGGACGGGGATCAGGATACGACCCTCCAGGGTAGTGATGGTAATGATACTCTCACCACCAGCGGGGGAGACGACACAGTAGTCGGCGGCCGTGGCGCTGATAGTATTAGCGCAGGTTCGGGGAACGATAACATCCGCGCGGGCAGTGGTAACGATACGATTATCTCTTCCTCCGGCGCTGACACGGTTGACGGCGGCTCGGGCTTCGACAATGTTGAGGTCGGCTTCGCCTACAACCCGGAGAACGTGGTTATCGAAGGAGACGTCATCTTCTCCGACGGCGCTGCCAACTCGGTACAGCTTGACAACGTTCAGTTCGTGACCTTCAGCAACGACCACACGCTGACGATCATGGACGAAGCAGATCAAGCATCGGCAATGCGGCTTTACCAGACCATTTTGGGCCGAGCAGCCGATCAGCCCGGTGCTGAGTTTTACCTGGATGAGGCGCTGTCGGTGCCCGATCCGGCCTTGGTCATCGCAGCGGGTATGCTCGGTTCGGAAGAGTACCTCACTGAGCACGCCGGTCTCGACAATCAGGCATTCGTCGAGCTCATGTACCAGCAAGGCCTTCAGCGAGAGGCCGATCAGGCCGGCTTGGAGTACTATGTCAATCAGCTCGACGAAGGCGCTACGCGCAATCAGATCGCGGCCGAGATCAACGCGAGCGAAGAGTCGGTCGAGGTCAACAGCGATACGGTTATCCTACTTGACGGCTGGGTCTAACTGGCTCGATTCAGCCCTGCAGCAGTTGCAGGGCTGTTTTCAAACGCCAAGGGCAACGCCAAAAGCTATTTTAGCGCCGGCCAAGGGCCGGCGTTTTTCGTCTAATGGGAACAAAGGAGCTTCGTGGTCCATCCCTTGTCGAGACGCTGGCGGGCTCCGCTCATCAAGCCCTTGATGATTCGCTTGAGCATGCGTTCTGTCTGGCTGAGCTCAATTCCGCAACGGCTGTTTTCGCATTCATCGATCGCGGGCAAAGGGCGCTTGCCAATCGACGGCCAAAATTGGCATTCCTCTATTTTCTGAATGCCTATGTCCTGTATCCCGAGCAGGATTCGCGCCTCTTGCATTGGCTGGCCCGAGCAGCAAGTGAACAAGGGGCTAGCAGTCCAGAGGGTCAGCTCCATCGCCTTGCCGACCAAATCCAGGCAAGGGATGTCACAGACGATCCGCTTCCATCAGGCGCTACCGTTGCTTTACGAGCCTTCGGGAATCAACCTCCAACCCCAGTGGTACAAAACTCGAACTCTGCAGAGCCTCCACCGCACCCTGTCGACATCATCATTCCAGTTTATCGTGGCGAGCGAGAGACCCTCGAGTGCCTTCGAAGCCTGATCCAGGCCCTGCCAGAAAACCGTACGCCCCATCAGCTGCTGGTCTTGAACGACGCCTCACCTGAACCAATGCTGGTGAGTGCGCTTGAACAGCTTGCGGCCAGCGTAGGCCAACTTAGGCTCATTCATCATCCGACCAATCTGGGATTTATCCGCGGGGTCAACCGAGCGATCGCGGTCAACCCTGAACGCGACCTAGTGCTGCTCAACTCGGACGCACGAGTGTGCGGTGATTGGCTCGACCGCCTACGGGCATGGGCTTATTGCAAGCCCGACGTCGCCAGCGTTACGCCGTTCAGCAACCACGGCGAACTAATGACGTTTCCAGATCCGCGACGCCGGTACCAAAAACCAGAACCAGCTGACCACGCTCGCCTGGATGCTTTTGCCCGCAGCGTAGAAACCTCTGAAGCCCCTGTCGAACTTGTCGTTGGTTGCGGCTTCTGCATGTATCTTAGGCGGGCTGCAATTGATGCTGTTGGCCCTCTCGATGAGACCAATCTCCTTGCTGGTTACGGTGAAGACACAGAATGGTGCCTGCGAGCAA
>JAAAOQ010000085.1 GCA_009908845.1 Gammaproteobacteria bacterium | reverse complement strand
CGCCTCGCCGCGCTGCAGTGCCCGGTCTAAGAGGAGTCCTGACGATGCTGACGATGTTCGATTCCACCGAAAACTTCCTGCTGACGTCCTTGCAGCTGATGTCGGCGCTGTTCATCTTTGTCATTGGCCTGGCCGCCCTCTGGGGGGTCTACGCCTATCTGGTCGACAGCACTCAGAAGACGCAGGCGATCCGTCGCAACTATCCGGTCATCGGTCGCTTCCGCGCGCTGTTCGAGCGCCTCGGCGAGTTCTTCCGCCAGTACTTCTTCGCCATGGACCGCGAGGAGCTGCCGTTCAACCGGGCGCAGCGCAACTGGGTCTACCGTGCGGCCAAGGGCGTCGACAACACGGTGGCCTTCGGCTCGACCCGTAACCTGACGGTGCCGGGGCAGGTGATCTTCGTCAACTGCCCGTTCCCGACCCTGGGCGAGGATGCGGTGCCATCGGAGCCGATCACCATCGGCCCCTTTGCGCGGCAGCCCTATACCACCGCCGGGCTGTTTCACATCTCCGGCATGAGCTATGGGGCCATCTCCAAACCGGCGCTCGAGGCGCTGGGCAAGGGCGCGGCCGAGGCCGGCTGCTGGCTCAACACCGGCGAGGGCGGGCTCTCGCCCTATCATTTGGAGAGCGGGGCCGACCTGGTGTTTCAGATCGGCACCGCGAAATACGGCGTGCGCGACGCGGCCGGCAACCTCAGTGATGAACGCCTGCAGGCCGTCGCCGCCCATGCGCAGGTGAGGATGTTCGAGATCAAGCTCAGTCAGGGCGCCAAGCCCGGCAAGGGCGGCATCCTGCCGGCGGCCAAGATCACCCCCGAGATCGCTGAGATCCGGGGCATCCCGGTCGGGGTCGATAGCATCAGCCCGAATCGCCATCCCGATGTCGGCACGACCGCCGAGCTGCTCGATCTGATCGAGCGGGTGCGGCGGGTCACCGGCAAGCCGGTCGGCTTCAAGGTGGTGCTCGGCGCCTATGGCTGGCTCGATGAGCTCTTGACCATGGTGCATGCGCGCGGCGCGGCCTCAGCGCCGGATTTCATCACCGTGGATGCCGCCGATGGCGGCACCGGTGCGGCGCCGATGCCGTTGATGGACGACATGGGCCTGCCGCTGCGCGTCAGCCTGCCGATGCTGGTCGACAAGCTGACCGAATACGGACTGCGCGAGCGCATTCGGGTGATCGCCTCGGGCAAGCTCATCACCCCGGCCGATGTCGCCTGGGCGCTCTGTATCGGTGCCGATTTCATCACCTCGGCGCGCGGGTTCATGTTCGCGCTCGGCTGCATCCAGGCGCTGCAGTGCAACAAGAATACCTGTCCGACCGGCATCACCACCCATCAGCGCAAGTTCCAGCGTGGCTTGCATTCACCGACCAAGGCCGTGCGTGTGGCGGCCTATGTGCAGAACCTCTCCCAAGAGGTCGGCATCATCGCGCACTCTTGTGGCGTGCGCAGCCCGCGTGAGCTGCGGCGCTTCCATGCCCATCTGGTGCAGGCCGATGGACGCACCATTGGCCTGGATCAGTTCTATCCAGAATCCGAGCGAGCGGTCGTCGCGGCCTTGAGTGCGCCGCGTGCTCCGATGGCGGTGGTGCAGGAGTCCGAGCGCAGACCACAGTCCAGTCCGCTTGGGCCACTGCGCGAGCCCTCTCTTGAGCCTCCGATTGCGGCGAGGAAGTCCACACCGTCGCTGCACGCATCGATGGAATGAAGCGCCCGTCCGGCATCCGCTCCTCGTCGGTACCATCGGTGCCGGCGGGGCCGATGCGAGGACCCAGCCAGCGAGACCTGATCATTCAGCCGGCAACAGGAGACATCGTCCCATGACCGATGACCGACAACCGCATCATCGCCATCGCATCGCTGCCGAGGTCAGTCCGGCCGGGTCGCTCGAGGTGCTCAATCCGTTCAATCTGCACCCGATCGCGACCGTCGACACTGTCGATCTTGAAGGCGTCGAGCGAGCGCTCGCGGTGGCCGACGCCTGCTACCGGCAGCGCGACGGCTGGCTGCCCGACTCTGAACGCATGGCGATCTTGCGCCGCGCCGCCGAGCGGATGGCGACCCGCATCGACGAGCTTGCCCTGTTGATCGCCCGCGAGGGCGGCAAACCGCTGACCGATGCCCGGGTCGAGGCCGAGCGCGCGGTCGACGGCCTGCGCTGCTGCGCGGAGCTGCCACGCCACAGCGGCGGGCGCGAGGTGCCGATGCAGGCCACCGCCGCTGGCGCCGGGCGCTGGGCCTTCAGCACCCATGAGCCGGTCGGTCCGGTGGTGGCGATCAGCGCCTTCAACCATCCGTTGAACCTGATCGTGCATCAGGTGGCGCCCGCGGTCGCCGCCGGCTGTCCGGTGATCATCAAGCCGGCCGAGGACACACCACTGTCGTGCCTGCAGCTCATCGATCTGCTGCGCGAGGCCGGCCTGCCGCCAGCCTGGGTGCAGGCGCTGGTGACCGATGCGCCGGCGACCGCCGAGGCGCTGGCGACCGATCCGCGGGTGGCCTTCTTGAGCTTCATCGGCAGTGCCCGCGTCGGCTGGCATCTGCGCTCGCGACTGGCGCCCGGTGCGCGCTGTGCGCTCGAGCATGGCGGCGCGGCGCCGGTGCTGGTCGATCGCGGCGTCGATCTGGAGCAGGTCGTGCCCTGGTTGGCCAAGGGTGGTCTCTATCATGCCGGTCAGGTCTGCGTCTCGGTGCAGCGCGTCTATGCGCATCAGGATCAGGCGCTGGCTCTGGCGCAAGCGCTGGCCGAGACCGCGGCCGGGATGCAGGTCGATGATCCGACCCTGGCCGAGACCGCGATCGGTCCCTTGATCCGCCCGGCCGAGGTCGAGCGGGTAGACCAATGGGTGCGCGAGGCGGTGGGGCAGGGCGCGACCCTGCTCTGCGGTGGTGAACCGCTCTCCCAGACCTGCTATGCGCCGACGGTGCTGTTCGACCCGCCGGCCAGGGCCAAGGTCAGCACGCAGGAGCTGTTCGGCCCGGTGATCTGCGTCTATCCCTATGCCGAGGTCGATGCCGCGATCGAGGCCGCCAACGCCTTGCCATTCGCGTTCCAGGCGGCGGTCTTCACGCGCGAGCTGGCCTTCGCACGGCATGCCGCCGAGCGTCTTGCCGCCTCGGCGGTCATGATCAATGATCACACCGCCTTCCGCACCGACTGGATGCCGTTTGCCGGATTACGCCAATCAGGACTGGGCACCGGCGGGATGCCCTATAGCTTCGAGGAGATGCGCATCGAGAAATTGGTGGTTTGGCGGGCGGACTGAGGCTATGTTCGAGCACGCTGGATCAGCCTTTCCAGCGCGCTATCACGGCATGATTGACACAGGTGTCAGCGGTCCCTGAACCTCATCTGCTGCGGAGTGAGCATCGCCTTGGCGCGGCATGCTCCCAGTGCGTATTTCGGCCGATCGCGATCCTTGGTGAGAGAACGACAGCGCTACCCTGCGACCGGCCTCAGTGTCTCCAGATAGCCTGCAATCTGAGACCGACAGGCGCTCCATTGCTCGGGTGATCGGTCAACCTTGGCGAGGCCGATACAGC
>JAAAOQ010000217.1 GCA_009908845.1 Gammaproteobacteria bacterium | reverse complement strand
GTGGGCTTGTTGTAGTAAGGGGTCACCAACAGGGCTGCATCGGCGCCCCTCTCCGCTGCACACTCGGTCAGCCGGATCGCCTCGGTGGTGGAATTCGCTCCGGTGCCGGCGATCACCGGTATCCGGCCCGCAGCCGCGGTCACCGTGCGCGCCAGCACCTCGCAGTGCTCCGCTTCGTCGAGCGTCGCCGACTCGCCGGTGGTCCCGACCGACACGATTGCGGCAGTGCCGGCCTGCACATGCAGATCGACGAGCCGCTCGAGTGCTGCGCCGTCCACCTCGCCACCAGGGTCCATCGGCGTTACGAGCGCGACGATGCTGCCTCGGATCATAGGGCCCTCACTCATGGGAAAAAGATCGATACAGAATGGTATCTTGGGGGATTGAGGCTTTACAAGCGCACCGCCGCCGACGCGCTTGGCCCGTGATCACCGCTTGCTGCTACACTTTGGCCCTCATCGCTGAGAGCCCTCAGGAACGAGAGACATGGCCACGCATAAGACTTACCTCGTCATCTCTGCTGTCGGAGCCGACCATCCCGGTCTGGTCAACTATCTCTCGCGGAGCATCCTCGAGCACGGCTGCAACATCGAAGACAGCCGCATGACCGTCCTGGGTGGCGAGTTCGCCGCAATCCTGCTTGTCGAAGGCAAGTGGAACACCCTCGCAAAGGTCGAGAACGCGCTCCCGGAGCTGGAGCGGTCGCTCGATATGACCATCGTCTGCAAGCGCACCGGAGCGCGGCCCCAGAACGGCGGCAAGCTCCCCTACGCGGTTGATGTGATCGCGATGGATCATCCCGGGATCGTCAACAACCTGGCCGGCTTCTTCGCCGAGCGTCAGATCAATATCGAGGACATGGCGACCACCACCTACGCCGCCGCCCATACGGGTACACCGATGTTCGCCGTCCACATGACCGTCGGAATCCCCGCCGACACGCATATCGCGACGCTGCGCGAAGAGTTCATGGATTATTGCGACGGTCTCAATCTCGACGCCGTGCTGGAGCCGCAGAAGTCCTGATCGCCCCTGATCGCCCCGATCGCCCAGTGAGATCGACAGTCAAGCCAGTGTGATCTGCGCAGAAGTCTTGATCACCCCTGATCGCATCAGGCTGATCGGGCAAGGCCAATTGGGCAAAGCCCGATACCCACTGACCGCAGAGCAGTGCCGATGACGCCTCCAACAACCGCCGGCACAGGCGGCAAGCACTGAAAGATGCTTCCAAATCGCTCTGGACGACCTGATATCTCCCGGGCAGCTGCCGGGTCAACCCACCGTCATCACCCGGACGGCCGCACGCACCATTATCCCGACTGGTCAACCCTGGAGTGATCCTCATGTCCCTCACACTCAATGAGCCCGTCCCGGATCTCGAGCTGCCGGCCACCGGCGACAAGCGGCTGAAGCTCTCCGACTTCCATGGTCAGCGCTTGGTGCTCTACTTCTACCCGAAGGCGAGCACATCGGGCTGCACCCAGGAGGGGCTGGACTTCAGCGCCGCCTATGCCGAGTTCTCGGCCGCGAATACCGCAATCCTCGGCGCCTCTCGAGATGGCATCAAGGCACAAGAGAACTTCAAGGCCAAGCAGGGCTTTCCATTCGACTTGCTGTCCGATACAGATGAGGCCCTATGTAAGGCGTTCGATGTGATCAAGCTGAAGAAGATGTACGGCAAGGAATCGCTCGGCATCGAGCGCAGCACCTTCCTGATCGACGAGCAGGGCAAGCTGATCAAGGAGTGGCGTGGCGTCAAGGTGCCCGGCCACGTCGACGAGGTACTGGCGGCAGTCCGTGGCCTTGACTAAAGAGTTGTCCATATCGGCTCCCCGACGCTGCGGCGAGCGGTGGCCTCAGAATCGGGAAGTCATTTGTGGATAGGGCTAACGCCCAGATGGGGGCCCAGATTGGGCGCCGGATTCAGCCCGGAATGGGCCATCGCCGCTCGAGCCGCGCTCGCCAACTCGCTTCCGTAACCCTTCCCGACCCGAGACGCCGATGATCAAGCGCGAGAGCGACCTTTGCCTGTTTGTGCTCGATACCAATGTGCTGATGCACGACCCGACGGCGCTGTTCCGGTTCAAGGAGCACGACATCTATCTGCCGATGGTCGTCCTCGAAGAGCTCGATGCAGGCAAGAAGGGGCTCTCGGAGGTCGCCCGTAACGTTCGGCAGGTCAGCCGCTTCCTCGATCAGCTGATGAGCGATGCCGACCGCGACGAGATCGAGGCGGGACTGCCGATCCATCCGCTCAGCGACTACGGGCGCGGCTTCACCGAGCCACCGACCGGACGGCTCTTCTTCCAGACCGAGCGGCCCGCACAACCGGTTGCACGCACGCTGCCGGGCACCACCGCGGACAACGACATCCTCGGAACAGCGCTCGAGCTGCAGCGCTTGGAACAGCGCCCAGAACAGGCCCCGGCGCAGGCCCCGGAGCGCTCGATCGTCATCGTCTCAAAGGACATCAACCTGCGCATCAAGGCGGCGGTGCTCGGCATCGCCGCCGAGGACTACTCCAACGACCAAGTCCTCGACGACGTCAATCTGCTCTATACCGGCATGGCAACGCTGCCGGATGACTTCTGGGAGCACAACGCCAAGGAGGTCGACGCCTGGAAGGAGGAAGGGCGTACCTTCTATCGGATCAGCGGTCCGGATGTCACCGACTGGTACGTCAACGAGTGTCTGCATGTCGAGGGCGATGATGCCTTCGAGGCCGTGGTCCGCGACAAGCGCAGCGAGACCGAGGCGGTCATCGAGCTGGCCGAGGACTACCGCGTCCAACGCCATAATGTCTGGGGCATCACGGCACGCAATCGCGAGCAGAATTTCGCGCTGAACATGCTGATGGACCCGGACCTGGACTTCGTGACCCTGCTCGGCAGTGCCGGAACGGGCAAGACCCTGCTGGCCCTCGCTGCCGGGCTGGCGCAAGTGCTCGACCGCGGGCGCTACCGTGAGATCATCATGACCCGGGTCACGGTGCCGGTCGGCGAGGACATCGGTTTCCTGCCAGGCACCGAGGAAGAGAAGATGACGCCCTGGATGGGCGCGTTGATGGATAACCTCGAGGTCCTGACCCAGACCGAAGGCGGCGACTGGGGGCGTGCGGCGACCAATGACCTGGTGCGCAACCGCATCCGCATCTCGTCACTGAACTTCATGCGTGGACGGACCTTCCTGCACAAGTACATCATCCTGGACGAGGCCCAGAACCTCACCGCCAAGCAGATGAAGACCCTGATCACGCGCGCTGGCCCGGGGACCAAGATCGTCTGTCTCGGCAACATCGCGCAGATCGACACGCCCTATCTGACCGAGACCACCTCCGGTCTGACCTATGTCGTGGACCGCTTCAAGGACTGGGAGCACAGCGGCCACATCACCCTGCGCCGGGGCGAGCGTTCGAGGCTCGCGGATTTCGCCTCCGGCGCGCTCTAGATCACAAAAACGCTACCAGAGGAGCTTCCACTATGAGACAACCCCTTCTTGCCATCCCGCTCGCATTGGTCTTACTGATGGTCGCCAGCGTGACGATCGCCGACGATGACAAGCTCGATGTGGTCTATCACGTCAGCGACGAAAGCAAGGTCAATTTCGCGCTCAACAACATGCAGAACCACATCGACGGCATCGGCGGCCCGGACAAGATCAACATGGTGCTGGTGCTGCACGGCCCGGCGGTCAGACGCTTCGACGCCCTCGAGGCCGTCGCCACTGTCAGGAACGCGGTCGCGAAGCTGCAAGAGCAGGGCGTCACCGTGGAGGCCTGTGCCAACACGCTGACCGCACTCAATCTGGAGCCGGACGAGCTGCTCGACGGGCTCAAGATCGCCGAGCAAGGCGGCGTCACCCGAATCGCCGAGCTCCAATCCCAGGGGTATGCCTACATCCGCCCCTGATCCCAGGCTGGGGCTGCCGACCGCCCCGGCCCGCCCTCGCCCCGATCCCAATCTGTGCATCAGGCATCAGCCGAGCCCATGACCCAACCCTCCAGCGTAAGACTCGGCCCGATCGACCTCGCCGACGGTATCCGCCGACGCCACGCAGTGGTCTTTCTGATCGGCGCGTTCCTCTCCGTCGGCCTGATGACCTTCATTGCTGTCGGCCAGACCTATGTCCTCAACGTCAACCTCGGCATCCCGGATGCCGAGCAGGGCGGCATCACCGGCGACCTGATCGCGCTGACCGAGATCGTCGCGATCCTGATCTTCGTGCCGGCGGGCATGCTTGTTGACCGCTTCAGCCGCCGCGCGGTCTACGCTGGCGGCTTCGCGCTGCTCGCCCTGACCTATCTGCTCTACCCCTTCGCCAGCTCGCTCACCGAGCTGTTCATCTACCGCAGCACAGTCTATGCGCTCGGCTTCATCGCCGTCACGGCCGCCTTATCGACGGTGCTGGTGGACTACCCGCGGGAGTCCTCACGTGGCAAGCTCGTCGCGATCATCGGGTTCCTGTGCGGTCTCGGTGTCGCCGTCATCCAGGGCTTCGGTGCGCTACCGACCGCCTTCGCCCAGCTCGGGCTCGACGACGTCGCCGCAGGCCGAGCCACCCATTTCGTCATCGCGGCCATCTGCATCCTGGCGGCCCTGCTGGTCGGCTTCGGCCTCAAGCCCGGCATCCCGGTACAGCACCGTCAGCGGCCGAGCGTGCGGGATCTCTTCGTCAGCGGCTTCGCGGAGGCCCGCAATCCGCGCGTGTTGTTGGCCTATTCGGCCGGGTTCATCGCCCGCGGCGATCAAGCCGTCAATGCCTTCTTTCTGATCCTCTGGGGCACCCTTGCCGGCAAGGCCGCCGGATTGACGCAACCGGAGGCGATCAAGGCCGGGACCTGGATGTTCGTCTCGGCCCAGATTGCCGCGCTGATCTGGGCGCCGCTGCTCGGGCCTTTGCTCGATCGACTCGACCGCGCGACCGCACTGGCCATCTGCATGGTGCTGGCGGCGATCGGCAACCTGTCCCTGCTGCTCCTCGATGACCCACTCGCAAGCTATGGCATCATCTTCTATATCCTGCTCGGGATTGGTCAGATCAGTGTCTTCCTAGCCGGTCAGTCGCTGATTGGGCAGGAGGCGCCGGCCGCCACGCGCGGGTCGGTCCTCGGCGCCTTCAACATCTCCGGCGCAGTCGGGATCCTGCTGATCACGCTGGTCGGCGGCCGCCTGTTCGATGCCATCGATCCGCGTGCACCCTTTGCTGTCGTCGGCTGCATCAACGTGCTCCTGTTTCTGGCCAGTCTTTACGTGCGGCTGCGCAAGCCGCGACCGCCTGCGTCTCCAAGGCCAGAGGCTGCACCGAATTCCAGACCCGCCTGATCCCGGCGGCGGCCGCCGTAGACATCCCGATGCGGCAGCAGAACAAACAGTTGGCTGCGGCAAGCGATTTCAGACGGCCTCCCAGGACGCTATGATGCCGAACCAGTGGCGACACGCACTGGCAGCTGCCGCAGCCGACCATGTCTGACGCGACCGAATCGCTGTCGAGCCGATGCCTCTTGTCAAGCACAACTCAGCCAACCCGGGCGCCGCCCGCCGATTCATCGGCGCCGGTGTGCTCCTCGTGGCGCTGGTCGCCGCAGCAGGGATGATCGCTGATGTCTGGCTGATCCAGCACCTACAGGATCGTGACGGAGTACGTCCCGCCGCGACGACCGCCCAGGGCACCCCCACCGCGCAGCCGTTGGGAGACGCCGGTCTTTGGGTCATTGGGGCGCACGCGAGCGCGCTGCTCCTCGCGGTGCTGGTCGCCCTCACCCTGGCCCGCAGGGTGCGCGGGCAGATGAACCAGCTCGCAGAGAGCCGGGCGCGCAACCGCGCCATCGTTGACAACATGGTCGACGGCGCGATCCACATCGATGGCGAGGGGCGGCTCGTCGCCCTCAATCATGCCGCCGAGCGCATGTTCGACCGGTCCAGTGAGCAGGTGCGGGGGCAACCCTTGTCGTTCCTGCTGACACCCGAGTATCGGCAGCAACTGGAGACCAAGATCCGGCTAGCCGCATCCCGCACCGAGGTTGAGCCCTCCCTCAATCTGGCGCTCGAGGTGCAGGGCCAACGCGGCAATGGGACGCGCTTCCCGGTCTATCTCGCGATCAGTGAAGTGGTCGTGGGTCGCTACCCGATGTTTACCGCGATCGCTCGCGATCTCACCGAGGCCAAACGTCAGATCCAGGAGCTCGCCGAGACCCGCGACAAGGCAATGGCCGCAGACCGCGCCAAGACCCAATTCCTGGCGGTTATGAGCCATGAGATCCGCACACCGATGAACGGTATCATGGGGATGCTGGACCTGCTGCGCGATGCCAATCTCAGCGAGCAGCAGCTGGAGTTCATCGATACCGCCGAGAAGTCGAGCAACGTTCTGCTCGGCATCATCAACGATATCCTCGACCTCTCCAAGATCGAGGCCGGCAAGGTCGAGCTCCAAGCACTGGACTTCAATCTGGCAACGACCATCGAAGAGGTTGCTGCCTTGATCGCATCGAACGCCCGCGGCAAGAACCTCGAGGTCGTCAGCTTCGTCGACTACGAGGTGCCGTCACGGGTTCGAGGCGACCCCTATCGACTGCGCCAGGTCCTGACGAACCTGATGGGGAATGCGGTCAAATTCACCGAGCGGGGCGAGGTGGTCGTGCAGGCGCAGCTCGAGGAGGACGGCGCCGATGGCATGCTGATCAAGGTGGTCGTTCGCGACACCGGGATCGGCATCCCCGCCGAGGTGACGGACAGGCTCTTTCAACCCTTTAGCCAGGCGGACACCTCGACGACGCGGCGCTTCGGTGGCACCGGGCTCGGGCTCGTGATCTCCCGGCGCCTCGTCGAACTGATGGGCGGGGAGATCGGCGTCGAGAGCAGGCCCGGCCACGGCTCCACCTTTTGGTTCACCGTTCGCCTGGAGCACGCGCAGAGCCCGGCTGAGGCGATCCCCGTTGACCTGCTCGGAACCCGTGTGCTCGTCGTCGACGACAACGCGACCAACCGAGTGATCCTCGAGAAATACCTCAAGCAATGGGGTGCTGAATCGAGCAGCGCGGACGGCGCCTCGGCAGGGCTCGAGGCGCTGCATCAGGCGGCGGATCGGGGTGAGCCGTACCAGCTAGCGATCCTCGATATGCAGATGCCCGATCTGGACGGCGTAGAGCTGGCGCAGCTGATCAAGGGTGACACAAAGCTGGCCGAGACCCCGCTGCTGATGCTCAGTTCCATGGGCTATCCAGGCGAGGATGCGCGCCGCGCCGGGATCGTGATCAGCCTGCTGAAGCCAGTCCGCCAAGCACTGCTGCACGAGGCCGTGACGAAGGCGCTCGGCGTCTCAACGCAGGCCGCGGCGCCAACCACGTCCCCTTCCAAGCCGGCGCGTCAGTTCAGGGCGCGCGTCCTGGTCGTCGAGGACAACCCGGTCAACGAGACGGTCGAGCGGCTGATGATGACACGGCTCGGTGTCGACACGATCGTCGCCGAAAACGGGCAGGCAGCGGTCGAGACGATCAACCGAGACCGCGAGATCGACCTCGTCCTGATGGACGTCCAGATGCCCGTGCTCAATGGGCTCGAGGCCACCCGACAGATCCGCGAGCGCGAGAAAGAGAACGATCTGAGCCCGATCCCGATCATCGCGATGAGCGCCTCGGCGCTGGCGCGTGACCGTGATGCCTGTAAGGCGGCGGGGATGAACGACTTCCTGTCGAAGCCGATTAAGCGCCAGGAGCTCGACCATATCCTGGCACAATGGCTCCCGCGCGACCGTCAACAGTACTCCGGCACCATCACCGAAACCGGGAGCGCCAATAGAGAGCGCATATGAAGAGATTGAAGACGTCTGCAGCTAATGATCCTGGCGGCGCGCCAGCCCGGGGAATGAAACGGTCGCGGCCGATGTTTCATGGTAGTCGTCTCTGGTCCGGCTGCCTCGCCCAACCGGCAACCGAGTTCCCGCCAACGACGCTAGACACCGAGCACGGCCGGCTACCAGCCGGGCTCCGCGGAGACCTGTATCGCAACGGACCGGGTCGACTCGAGCGCGGCGGCAGGCGCGCCGGCCACTGGTTCGACGGCGATGGCGCCGTACTCCGCGTGCAGTTCGCACAGGGTCACGCCGAAGCCAGTTATCGCTATGTCCAGACCCAGGGCCTCCAACGCGAGGCACAAGCGGGTCGGCTGCTCTATGGCAACTACGGGATGACCGCGCCAGGACCTATCTGGAACCACTGGCGCCGCCCGCTGAAGAATGCTGCGAACACCTCCGTGATCGCGCTCTCTGACGGGGTACTGGCACTCTGGGAGGGTGGCCGCCCACACGCGCTCGACGCCGAGACCCTAGCGACCCACGGCGAAGCGGACCTCGCGGGGCCAGCCGGCGTGCTCAAGCCGGGTCAGCCGTTCTCGGCCCATCCCAAGCAGGACCCGACCAGCGGCGACCTCTACAACTTCGGTGTCGCCATTCCGGGGCGCAACGCGAAGCTAATGCTTTACCGTTGCGACCGCAGCGGGCGACTGCTCGCCCAACGAGGGCTCGAGCTCGAAGGCGTCCCGATGATCCATGATTGGGTCATGGCCGGACGCTACCTGATATTTCTCGTCCCGCCAGTGCGCATTGCGGTCACCCCTGTCCTGCTCGGCCTCCGCTCCTACAGTGACGCGATGCAGTGGCAGCCAGAACGCGGCACCCAGATCCTCATCTTCGATCGCGAGACGCTGGAACTGATCGCTCGCAGCGAAACCGAGCCGTTCTATCAATGGCACTTCGGCAACGGCGCCTGCGACGAGCCGACCAATGGCCGGATCATCCTGGATCTGGCACGCTACCCGGACTTCAGCACCAATCAGCACCTTCGAGAGGTCGCATCGGGGCAGACGGTCACCCCGGCCAAGGCGACACTCTGGCGGATGATCCTTGACCCTCAGACGGCTCAGGTCCAGGAGCTCAGCGAGATGAGCCCGCGCTCGATCGAGTTTCCGATGGTCCCACCAGCCGCGGTCGGTCGCCCATGGCAGCGCACCTACATGGCGGCCCACCGTGCCGGAACCGACACCACGGCCGAGCGTTACGATGCGCTCGCCTGCTTCGACCACGCCCACAACCGCCTTGACGAGGCCGATCTCGGTGGCGGGCGCTATCCCTCGGAGCCCATCGTCGTCCCGGACGCAAACGACCCGACGCGGCTTTGGCTGTTGAGCGTGATCTACGACGGCAATACCGATCGCGGCGAGATCTGGATCTACGACGCATCACAGCTTGCCGACGGCCCGGAGTGCATACTGGCTTTACCAGAGGCAATCCCTCTCAGCTTCCACGGCTGCTGGAGACCGGCGCCCTAGCAAAGGCCCCCATTTCGAGGCCCGCGGCGACGTCTCGGTCTCTTCTGCTCACCGACTGCTGCGCCATCTGATCGCGGTCGACGCGGGCGCCGGGCCACAAGCGCCGCAGCACGCGAAACAGGCAAATCTGGGGATCAAGGGCATAGAGGCGGCACAGATGCTCAGAGGTCAGCTTGCGCGCCTTCAGCGTCGGCTTGTCGAGGATCTTGGCATCGAGCACGGCGGCACGCTGCGCATCCTCGGGGAACGCGGCCACCAGCTGCTGCGGCGCTGGACCGGCAGGCTTCGGAGGGGGAATGATGGGGTGGACGATGGGAATCGAACCCACGACCACAGGAGCCACAATCCTGTGCTCTACCAACTGAGCTACGTCCACCATCGAAAGCAGGCGTTGACGGCGCCAGGAGGCCAGAAGACATCCAAAGGCGACCGTCTAAACAGCTTCGCCAAGCCCAAAGAGCTTGAGCGAGTTACCCGGGCCACGCTCCGAGACCGGGTCATCAAACGAGACCTCTACCAGCATCCTTGGCGAAGGCGGGGCGTTGGCACGCCCGGCAGGACTCGAACCTGCGACCAACGGCTTAGAAGGCCGTTGCTCTATCCAGCTGAGCTACGGGCGCTCATGCAGTCTTGCACCTCGCGGCTTGTCCCGCCTCGAAGGCGAAGATGGTCGGGGTAGAGGGATTCGAACCCCCGACATCCTGCTCCCAAAGCAGGCGCGCTACCAGACTGCGCTATACCCCGATAGCCAAACCCAATCGTCTGCTCGACCGTCGCACAGATGAGCCCCAGCAACGGTCGTGCCGCAATCGGCCCGACTCGCTGCACCTACGGTACTCAAATGCCTGCGTAGCCCTTTAGAGTACGCGCTGGTGGTTTGTTCGTCAATGCATCGAGCCGCCCCGAGCACAGGAGTCATGCGCCAATCCATTCAGACCGGTAAGATTGCGAGCGCGTCGAGACCTGCACCGGTCCGGCGCCTTGATGATACCGGGCCTGAGGCAGCGAAGGCCCTCCATTCCGAGCTGGAGTAGACCGATGACCGCAACGCTTCTTGACGGCAAGGCCACCGCCGCCGAGGTTCGTGCCGAGGTTGCCGCGCGGGTCGCGGAACGGACCGCGGCGGGCCTCGCGGCGCCGGGGCTTGCCGTCGTGCTCGTGGGTGAGCATCCGGCCTCGCAGGTCTACGTGCGCAACAAGCGTAAGGCCTGCGCAGAGGTCGGCTTCCACTCCGAGCTGCGGGAGCTGCCGGCCAGTGTCTCCCAGGATGAGCTCTTGGCCATCGTCGACGAGCTCAATGCCGATCCCGCCATCCACGGTATCCTGGTGCAGCTACCACTGCCCGAGCACATCGATCCTGAGGCCGTGATCGAGCGGATTCACCCGAACAAGGACGTCGACGGCTTCCATCCTTACAACGTAGGCCGGCTGTCGCTGCGGATGCCGGTGCTGCGCCCCTGCACGCCGAAGGGCGTGATGACGCTGCTGCAGCGCACCGGCCAGACCCTGGCAGGGCTGGATGCGGCGGTAATCGGCCAGTCGAACATCGTCGGCCGACCGATGGCCTTGGAACTGCTCGCGGCCCGCTGCACGATCACGATCTGCCACAGCCGCACCCGGGCGTTGGCCGAGAAGGCGCGCGCGGCCGATGTGCTGGTGGTGGCGATCGGCCGCGAGCGCTTCGTACCCGGCGACTGGATCAAGGCGGGCGCGATCGTCATCGACGTCGGTATGAATCGCGATGCGGAGGGCAGGCTCTGCGGCGACGTCGACTTCGAAGCCGCCCGCGAGCGCGCCGGCTGGATCACGCCGGTACCCGGCGGCGTCGGACCGATGACGATCGCCAGCCTGTTGGAGAACACCGTGCAGGCGGCCGAGTTGTCGGCCTAGGTGGCGACCAGGCCGCCGTTTTTCCTCAATCAGGCTCGACCGCCGCCAACAGGGCCTCCCGAGCATCAACAGATGCTCTTCACTGTGTTTCAGGCCCGTGTCGAGGCGGACGGGCTTGGCATTCCGCCCGCCCTTTGCAGTCGCAGGTGCTCAAGCGCCTGCAAGCTGTCGCCTACCCGCGCCGCCAGGTCGTGCCTGACGGGCCGTCCTCGAGCACGATGCCCGCAGCCTGCAGCGCATCACGAATCCGGTCAGCCTCGGCGAAGTCGCGCGCCCGACGCGCCGCTGCACGCGCTTCGATCTGCGCCTCGATCTCGCTATCGACCAAGCCGTCCGCGCCGCCGCCGCGCAGGTAGGCCTCTGGCTCCTGCCCCAGCAGGCCTAGCGCGCCGGCAAGCGCGCGCAGCTCGGCCGCCAACGCAACCGCGGCGTCGAGATCGGTCTCGCGCAGCCGGTTGACCTCGCGCGCTAGATCGAAGAGGACAGCCAGCGCCTCCGGGGTGTTGAAGTCATCGTCCATCGCCGCCGCGAAGCGCGCTCGGGCATCCTGACCGCCTGCGCCCTCACCCGTGCCTGCCGCGGGTCCCGCCTGCCCCCCGGCCGCCGCCGGCTGCCCGTTCGCTGCCTTCGGCAAGCCGCGCAGCGCCGTGTACAGCCGGGTTAGTGCGGCATGGGCGGCATCGAGCTGGCTGTCGTCGTAGTTGAGCGGGCTGCGGTAATGGCTGGTCAGGATGAAGTAGCGGACGGTCTCGGCATCGTAACGTTGCAGGATGTCGCGCACCGTGAAGAAGTTGCCGAGCGATTTCGACATCTTCTCGTCGTTGATGCGCACGAAGCCATTGTGAATCCAGACGTTGACGAACGGCTCGCCGGTCGCGCCCTCGGACTGGGCGATCTCGTTCTCGTGGTGCGGGAACTGCAGATCGGCGCCGCCGCCGTGGATGTCGAAGTGATTGCCGAGCCGGCAGGTCGACATCGCCGAGCACTCGATGTGCCAGCCAGGCCGTCCCTCGCCCCAGGGCGAGGTCCAGGATGGCTCGCCCGGCTTGGCCGCCTTCCAGAGCGCGAAGTCAAGCGGGTCCTGCTTGGCCTCGCCGACATCGACCCGCGCGCCGGCGCGCAGGTCCTTCGGGTCCTTACCCGACAGCCGCCCATAGCCCGGGAAGCTCGCGACCGCGTAGTAGACATCCCCGTTGTCGGCGACATAGGCGTGCCCGGTCTCGATTAGCCGCGCGATCATCGCGATGATCTCATCGATGTGTACGGTCGCGCGCGGCTCGTCGCTTGGCGGCAGGATGCCGAGCGCGGCGGCGTCCTCGTGCATCGCGCCGATGAAGCGCTCGGTCAGCGCCGTGAACGGCTCGCCGAGCTCGGCCGCCCGCGCCAGGATCTTGTCGTCGATGTCGGTGATGTTGCGCACATAGGTCACCTCGAAGCCGCTGCGCAGGAGCCAGCGATAGATCACATCGAAGACCACCAGCACCCGGGCGTGGCCGAGATGGCAGTAGTCGTAAACGGTCATGCCGCAGACGTACATCCGCACCTTGCCAGGCTCGATCGGCTCGAAGGGCGCCTTGCGGCGGGTCAGGGTGTTATAGATGTACAACATGCAAACGGCTGCTCCAACTGAAACCAACGGGATACTAGCAAAGGGCAAGGGCGCGAGCTGAGGTTCATCGTCCGGGGGTGGCGCCGCGCCTTGAGCGTTAATGGCGACCCGGCGCTCTGCAGGCGAATCTCGGGGCCAGGTTTGTTAAGCTGTTACTTCAACCGAGGAGACCCCAATGATCAAACTCACGACGAATCACGGCGATATCCTGATCGAGCTCGATCATCAGAACGCGCCGCAGACGGCGGCCAACTTCGAACAGTATGTCCGCGACGGTCACTACGACGGCACCCTCTTCCATCGGGTTATCGACAACTTCATGGTCCAGGGGGGCGGCATGGATGTCAGCTTCACGCCGAAACCGACGCGGGCGCCGATCGAGAACGAGGCCAACAATGGCCTCAAGAACCGGGTCGGCGCAGTCGCGATGGCGCGAACCAATGATCCGCATTCGGCCTCGTCCCAGTTCTTCATCAATGTCGCCGACAACAGCTTCCTCGACCACCCAGGTCAGGACGGCTGGGGCTATTGCGTCTTTGGCCGCGTGACCGAGGGCATGGATGTGGTCAACTCGATCAAGGACGTCAAGACCGGCGCTCGCCAAGGCCATCAGGACGTCCCGGTCGAGGATGTGGTCATCGAGAAGGCTGAGATCATCGGCTGAGCTGGCCGATCGGTTACCACGTTCGATCCGCCCGTCCCGATCCGTCCCATCCTGATGCGCCGCGTCCCGATGCGACTGGGGCCAAGCCTGGTACAAAGCACAAGGCGCAGCGCATGACCGCGGCGAGCAGACCGCAGAGCGAACGCTCGGCAAGGCCGGACCCCGCCCCCGCTGACCGCTCAGGCGAGCGGCTATTCATCTCGGACCTGCATCTTTCGCCGCAACGCCCGGCGCTGACACAACTCTTCGTCGACTTCCTGCAGGATCGGGCCCATGGCGCCGCCGAGCTCTATGTCCTCGGCGACCTATTCGATGCCTGGATCGGCGACGACGATGATCCGCTTCCGGCGGTCCGTCGGGGGTTGCGACAGCTCACCGCCGCCGGCACGGCCTGTTCGATCATGCACGGCAACCGTGATTTCCTGATTGGCCGCCGCTTCGCGCGCGCGACCGGCTGCCGCCTGATCCGCGATCCCTGGCGCGTCGAGCTCGGCGGCGAGGCCGTACTGCTGATGCACGGCGATCTGCTCTGCACCGATGACATCGCCTACCAGCGCTTTCGCCGGCGGGTACGCAACCCATTGCTGCAGCAGCTTTTCCTATGGACGCCACGCGCACAGCGCAGACGGGTCGCGGACGACTACCGGCGCCGCAGCACAACCGCAATCGCCGAGAAGCAAGGCGAGATCATGGACGTGAACGGCAAAGCGGTCGAAGCACGGATGCGCCGCTTCGGCGTATCGCGCCTCATCCACGGCCACACGCACCGGCCCGCCGATCACCGATTGACCATCAGTGGTCGCCCCGCTCTCCGACAGGTGCTTTCAGACTGGAACGAGGAGCGCGGCGAGGCGCTCGTTCACCGCAGCGGTTCCTGGTATCGCGAGGCCTGGCTCCCTGCGGACGCCGCGGTGAGGGAAGAACGGTCAACCGTTAGCCAAATCGAGACCTAGCTTGCTGTAGAAGGTTCGGATCAGGATCCAGCCCGTGTAGGCAGCGATCAACGTTAGGAGCCCGAACACGTCGAACAACGAGAGATAGGTCTTGAGGTCGGACAAGAAGTACCCGGCGACCAGCAGCAACGAAGCGAAGGCCCCGTAGAACAGGACGAAGGGCATAAACGAGAAGCCCATCGCGCTCCAGGTCGGATCGACCTCGCGCTGTCCGCCATTGGCCTCTGCCCGCTCCCGCGCGCTGATCACCAACTGGCGATGCCTGGCGCTACGCCAGATGTAGAAGGCGCCGAGCAGCAGCGCCACCAACCCGATGTAATAGGTCATCTTTAGCCTCCCCCGCCGGTTGCCTGAATCAAGCCATTGTCGTGGCCCAGGGTCCCCACGCGCTGACGCTCATCGAGGCTCGCAAACAGCTCCAGGACCCAGACGACCTTCTCGCCGACCGATTGAGGACCACTCGAGGCGCCGGCGCTCGCGGCGCCGGATGCCGACCGCAGCATCGCCGCACCGCTCCGCGCCCGCTCGCGGCGCGTCGCTGCCGCATCGACCAGGAACTGGTTCTCGGCCAGCGCTGGCTCCGCGCAGCCGCGTCCCGGGAACGGTGTCGCCGCAACGGCCCGGCTCAACAATGTCACTTTGCGCGCCGAGGGCACAACCGCGCGCTGTGTGACAGAATCATAGCCATTGCGTACAACCTCGCGGCCAATCTCGGCATAGAGCAAGCGCGCGGCGTAGATACCCGGACGGCAGGAGACCGGCAGCTTCGCGATCCCGGACTCGGCGCGCTGATAGATGCCCTCTGCCAGGTCCAGCACCCGTTTCGTGACGGCACCGACCGCCTCGTTGTAAACCGGATCGGCGAGCCATGCCTCGACGTCGAGCCCCTCTTCGCGCAGCCAATCGACCGGCAGATAGATTCTGCCGTTGCGCGCATCCTCGCCAACATCGCGACAGATATTGGTCAGCTGCATCGCAGTGCCGAGATCACAGGCCCGGGCCAGCACGGCCGGGCTGCGCACGCCCATGATCACGGTCATCATCGCGCCGACGGCCGCGGCAACCCGAGCCGAATAGTCGAGCACCCCTTCGATGCTGTCGTAACGGCGTCCGTCCGCATCCCACTCGAACCCCTCCAACAGCGCCTCAGGGAGCGCGCGCGGTAGAGCGAAGCGTTCGACCGTTGCCGCGAACGCCCGATCCGGCGCCATCGGCAGCGGACGCCCCTGGTAGACTCGGTCGAGCCGTTCGCGCAGCCGCTCCAGTGCGGCCTGCTGGTCGAGCTCTTCCTCGTCGATCGCGTCATCGGCGACGCGGCAGAACGCATAGAGCGCCGCCGCCGGATCACGGATCATCTTTGGAAGGAAGAAGGACGCCGCAAAGAACGACTTCGAGCCGTTGCTCAATAGCTGCCGACAGGCAGCGAGATCGGTCGCTTCCGGGGTGCTGGTTTCACTCAAAAACAGAGGCATCGGGGACCACCGTATCCAGTACGCGTGCCGTGGAGATGACGCCGGGCACACCCGCTCCGGGGTGGGTGCCAGCGCCGACCATATAGAGGTGCTCGACCTCTTCGCTCTTGTTGTGCGGCCGGAACCAGGCGCTCTGCATCAGCACCGGCTCCAGGCTGAATCCCGCGCCCTTGACCGACAGCAGCCGCTGCTCGAAGTCCTTGGGGGTTGTCACCATGGATGCGGCCAGCTGATCCTCGAGATCGGGCAGCACCGTCCGGGAGAGATAGTCCGCGATCGCCTTTCGATAAGGCTCGGCGCGCTCGCCCCAATCGACGTCAGCATCCAGGTGCGGGACTGGTGCCAACACGTAGAAGGTATCGCAGCCCTCCGGTGCAAGCGATGGATCGGTCGCCGTCGGCCGATGGAGATACAGGCTGAAGTCGTCAGCGAGCACCTTGCGCTTGAAGATGTCTTGCAACAGGCCCTTGTAACGCGGGCCGAGCAGGATCGTATGGTGCTTGACGTCTTCATAGCGGCGCTTGGTACCGAAGTACCAGACGAACAGCCCATTCGAATACTGCGCCTTGTCGAGCTTACGATCGGTCCAATGTTTGCGCTCGATGCCCGGCAGTAGATGCTTGTAGGTCCAGGCGACATCGGCATTGGAGACGACGATATCAGCCGCAATCCGCTCACCGTCCGCGAGCTTGACGCCCGTGGCCTTGCCATTGTCGACCGTGATCTCCGCGACCTCGGCATTGAGGCGCACGGCGCTGCCCTGCCCTTGGATCAGATCAACCAGGCCGTTGACGATGGCACCCGTGCCGCCAATGGCCGAGTGCACACCCCAATGACGCTCGAGGTAGGAGATCAGCGCGTAGATCGAGGTGACGGTCAGCGGATTCCCGCCGATCAGTAGCGGGTGGAACGAGATCGCCACCCGAAGACGCTCATCCTTGATGTACTGCGAGACCATCGAGTAGACACTACGATAGCTGCGCAAAGCGACCATCTTCGGCACGATCCGCGCCATATCCTGCCAGTTCGTGAACGGGACGTGGCCGAGCTCGACGAAGCCGACCTTGAAGATCTCCTCGCTGGCCTTGATGAAGCGGTCGTAGCCGGCGACATCGCCCGGCGAGAAGCGCTCCACCTGGGCGCGCATTGCCGCCGCATCGCCATTCGTATCGAAGGTCGACCCGTCGTCGAATCGAATGCGATAGAACGGGTCCATCGGGCGCAGGTCGATCTCATCGTTGAAGCTTCGGCCGCACATCTGCCAGAGCTCTTCCAACAGGAAGGGCGCAGTGATGATGGTGGGCCCTGCGTCGAACTTGAAGCCGTCGATCTCATGCACATAGGCGCGACCGCCCGGCGCGTCCAGCTTCTCGAGCACCGTGACCCGATACCCGCGATAACCGAGTCGAATCGCAGCGGCGAGGCCGCCAAAACCACTGCCGATGACAATGGCGTGGGGCTTCGAGCCTCGATTCAGCGTACGCGCCGCCAGATCACCGGTCTCAGGTGGGTTCTTGGTCAAGGTGTCAACTCGGGCTGATGTCAATCTTGCATGACAGTATAGCAGCCGATTTTTTGCTGTTTCTAGTAAACTGCTCGGCGTCGAGCGTCCTCTTGCCATATGTCAAACCGCGATCGGTGGCTTGATCCCCGAACCTCACGCGGTATAAGTTGCGCCCACCGGCGCGCGCCAGCTGTTTCCGCGCAGGCGCTGTGGTTACCGGTCTCCCCCCGGCCGGATAGGCACTCTCACCAGCAGTCGTAGCCCCACGAGCATGGATCTCCCTTTTCGGCGTCACAGATCAGCGCAAAATGGCGCCAGCCATCGCAAGCCTCCCCGACTGCGCTGGAGTGTCCCGGATTTGATCGACTTCGACTATTACGTCGCCGAAGACGAGCAACGCAGCCGCGAGCAGCCCGCGGAGCGCAAACGCCTGGCCGAGCGCGATCGGCGTCTCTACAAGGAGGAGATCGCCCCGATCATC
Organism: Gammaproteobacteria bacterium; assembly: GCA_009908845.1. Lineage (GTDB taxonomy): Bacteria > Pseudomonadota > Gammaproteobacteria > Chromatiales > Chromatiaceae > Lamprobacter. Next base: position 1,084 of record JAAAOQ010000217.1, on the reverse strand, counting down.
GGCGACGCGGGCACCCACACCATCACCCACCGCAGCCGGGCGCTGCGCTGGTGGCTGGAGCTTCGTCGCCGTCAAGAAGACCCGGCCCTCGCCGAGCTGCTGCCCGGCACCGCCTTCGAGCGCGGACAACGGCTCGTCACCTACGCGATGGGGCTGTTGGGATTCGTGATCGGGGTCGGCGTGGCATCGGCCCTGCTCGATTATGACGGCCAGACCCCCGTCAACGTCTCCTGGTACCTGTTCTGGCTGGTGCTGCTGCAGCTTCTGCTGGTCGGCACGACACTGACCCTCTGGTACGGCCGGCGCAGCCGCGTCGTGCGCGGCGCAGCGCGGGACATCTCGATCATCGGCTATCTGATCCGACCATTGTTCTCGCGCGCCGCGCGCTGGGTGCAGCAACAGCGCCTCGCCCATGTCTCGCCCGATCTCCAGCAGCGCGTCAGCGCCCGTCAGGGGCTGATCCAATCCCGCTACGCCCTCTACGGACCGGCCGCCTATCTGCCGATGCTGATCCCGGCGCAGGTGTTCGGGATCGGTTTCAATCTGGGCGCAATCCTGGTCACGATCGCGCTGGAGTGGTTCACCGACCTGGCCTTTGGCTGGGGCTCGGCGCTCAACATCAGCGCAGGCGCCGTCCACGGTCTCACGCAATTGATCGCCCTGCCCTGGAGCTGGTTCTTCGGCGAGGGTGTTGGGCTGCCAACGCTGGAGCAGGTTGCCGGAACCCGTATCAGCCTCAAGGACCCCTTGTTCGTGCTGGACGCGGAGAACCTCCGCTCCTGGCGCTGGTTCCTGGTGCTGGCCGTCTTCACCTACGGGTTGCTGCCGCGTGTGATCCTGCTCGGGCTCTCTGCCCTCAAGCAGCGCCGCGCCCTGGCCGCACTGCCGTTTACCCACCAGAGCGCGCAGGCGCCCTACGCGCGAATGATCACGCCCAGCCTGGCGATCGGCACCGCGCACACCGGCGACGGCCCGGAGATGCCGATCCCGACACCCCTTAAGCCGCTGACCAGCCCAACGGCGGCACCCAGACCGCCCAAGCCGACCGGCCCGATCACAACCGTCCCGACACCCCAAACCGCGA
>JAAAOQ010000066.1 GCA_009908845.1 Gammaproteobacteria bacterium | reverse complement strand
GCCGAAGGTCACCAATGCGGTGCGCACATCGTTGCCGGCCTCGAGCGCCGCCGCACTGTCCGAACGGTAGTACTTGAAGATATCACGCTGATGCGGAAGCTGGAATTCCTGACAGATCTGGATGATCCGGTGCGTTAGGTGATAATCGAACGGGCCGCTCATATCGGCCATGCAGATGGTCGCGCCGAACTCGCTCGAGTTCTGCCCGGGCGCTGTCGTACCGTTATCGATGGTCAGCATCTCGGCGACGTCCTTGTGCAGCGCAGCCGATGCGCCGGAACCGACCTCCTCGGAGATCGTAAACAGCGGGTGACAATCCACCGGCAACCGCACATCGCTCTCCCGCGTCGCCTTGACCGCGGCAAGCAGCAGCGCGGCCCCCGCCTTGTCGTCGAGGTGGCGGGCGTTGATGAAGCCGGTCGCCGTGATCTCTGGCGCCGTGTCGACTGCGACGAAGTCGCCAACGTGGACACCGAGCTGCAGCAGGCCCTCGAGATCGAACACGCGCTCGTCGATCCGAAATTCGACGTTCTCCCAACCGCCGGGTTGGCTGTCGATCTCCGGTCCGAATGTATGGCCGGAGGCCTTCAGCGGCAGGATCGTGCCCCGGTGCTGGCCGATATCGGTGAACAGCGTGCAGCGCGCGCCCTCGGCAAAGCGGGAATTCCAATGACCGACCGGCACCAGCTGCAGCCGGCCGTTCGGCTTCAGCGCCTTGACCATCGCACCAAGCGTATCGATGTGCGCGACAATCGCCTTATTGGGCCGCTCCGCTTCCCCCTTCAGCGTCGCCCGGATGGCGCCACGACGGGTCAGCTCGAAGGGGACATCCAGACGCTCGAGCTCCTCACAGACAAGGTGCACGACACGGTCCGTATAGCCTGACGGGCTCGGCGTGAACAAGAGCTTCAGCAGGATATCCAGCAGGTATTCGGTGTCGATTCGGAGATGCTTCAAGCGCGGAGCTCCCGGGCTGCTGTCTGCGGAAAGAGCAGATCGACGAAGCGCTCAGCGGTTGGCTGGGGCTCGTGATTCGCAAGCCCCGGCCGCTCATTGGCCTCGATGATCACATAGTCGGACGCGGTGACGTCCGGTACCAAAAAATCCAGGCCAGTCACCGGAATGTCAAGCGCGCGGGCGGCCTTGCAGGCGGCCTGCGCCAGCGCCGGACTCAGATTGTCGGTCACGTCATGGATGGTCCCGCCAGTGTGCAGATTCGCCGTCTTGCGGACAACCAGCGTCTGGCCGTAGGGCAGCATATCCTCCATCCTGAAGCCAGCCTCCCGGATGCAGCGCTCGGTCTCGGCATCGACCGGAATCGACGACTCACCGCTCGTAGCGGCACGCCGGCGCCGGCTCTGGATCTGGATCAGCTCACCGATGTTGTGGGCACCCGTGCCGACGATCTGGGCGGGACGACGAATCGCCGCGGCTACCACCTCAAAGTCGATCACGATGATGCGCAGGTCCGCACCGGTACAGAACTCCTCCAGGATCACCGTTTCGCAGACCCGTCGGGCATTCTTGATGGCCTGCTCAAGGTCATTCGGATCGCGGATATCAACACTGATCCCGGCCCCTTGCTCGCCGCGGGCCGGCTTCACGACCACGCTGCCATGGCGTGTCAGGAAGGCCTCGGCCTGATCGAGCGCCTCGTACTCGCACTGATCCGGCACCTTCAAGCCTGCGCGCTTGAGCAGGCGCTGGGTCACCACCTTGTCATCGCAGCGGCTCATGGCCACCGCGGTGGTCAGCTCGCTCAGCGACTCGCGGCAGACGATCCGACGCCCCCCGAGCCCGAGCGCGAAATAGCCGGCCTCGGCATCAATCACCTCGATCCCGATGCCGCGCCGGCGCGCCTCGTTGACGATGATCGCGGCATAGGGGTTGAGCTGCGCAGCCGGCTGTTTACCGATGAACAACGGCTCGTTATAGGCGTTCTTGTTCTTGAGCGCGAACACAGGCACGCGCTCGAACCCGAGCTTCTCGTAGAGCCGGATTGCTCCCTTGTTGTCGTGCATCACCGACAGGTCAAGGAATGAGCGCCCGCGCGCCTGATAAAACTCGGCAACCTGCCGGACCAGGGTCTCACCGATCCCGGGGTAAGGGGCCTGGGCATCGACCGCCAACGCCCAGAGGCTCGCACCCCTCTCGACATCCCCGAACGCCTCGACATGATCGACGCCGTTGACACAGCCGAGGATGCCGCCGTCCTGCTCATCCTGCGCGACCCAGAACTGGATCACCCGGGACGCGCGCTGCTCCCAAATGAACTCGGCACTCGGCGGCACCATGCGCCGCGCTGCATAGAGCCGGTGCACAGCCTCGGCATCGGCTCGGCCGTTGAGCAGCCGGACGACGAAGCCCTTCGGACGCCGATGCGAATACTGATAGCGGTCGAGCCAGAGTCGAAAGGTATGCGACGGGTCTAGGAACAGGTCCTGCGGCGCATAGGACAAGACCACATGCGGATCACGCAGGTACATTGCGACATCGCGCCGACCGGACCGTTCCTCCTGCAGGCAGCGGGCGATGCGCTGCGGATCATTGAAGGTCTGGCCGAAGATCAAGCGCCCCCAACCGCAGTCGACCGCCGTTTCCGACCAGATCTCGTTCTCGTGCCGGCGCTCGTTATCCCAGCTGCTGACCGACTGCGCCCGCCGACGTTCGAGCCGGTGGTGTATGTGCTCTCGCGTGCTCATTGCGCTGTCCCCTCGTCCCGGTTCGTCCGGTTATCTGCTGTCGTGACTTCAAGGCGCCTTCGGATGCGGCCGCTCGGCCAAGCCGAAGGTCCTTACTCTCAGCAAGGGCTCGGCGCGTCAGATGCCCTGCTCCTGCAACCAGAGCTCGAGTAGGGTGACCTGCCACAATTTGGAGCCTCGCAGCGGCGTGATGTGCTCATCTGGTGCGTCGAGCAGCTGCTTGACGTAGTCGGGCTGGAACAGCTCGCGCTCGCGTGCACGCTGGCTGAGCACCGTCTCCCGCATCATCTCCAGCACCTCGCCGCGTGGGTATTTCAGCGCCGGGACCGGGAAATAGCCCTTGGGTCGGTCGATGACCTCGCTTGGGATGATCCGGCGGCCGACGGCCTTGAGCACACACTTACCGTCATCGCAAAGTTTATGCCGCGCCGGAATCCGCGCCGCGAGCTCGACCAGTTCATGGTCGAGGAAGGGCACCCGCGCCTCCAAGCCGGCCGCCATCGTCATGTTGTCGACGCGTTTGACCGGGTCATCGACCAGCATGATCTGCTGATCGATCCGCAAGGCCTTATCGACCGCTGCCTCGGCGCCGGGCAGCGCGAAGTGCCCGCGGATGAACGCGCGGCTGTAGTCCTCGCCGTGCAGCCGCGGATGGACCGCGCGCCGGTATTCGTCGTGATCGCGATCGCAGAACACGCGCGCATAATCGGCCGCCGGGTCCTGGCTCTCGAGCATCGGCGGATACCAGTGATAACCGCCGAAGACCTCGTCGGCCCCCTGCCCACTCTGCACCACCTTGACATGCTTGGCGACCTCCTGCGAGAGCAGGTAGAAGCCGATCACGTCGTGGCTGACCATCGGCTCGGACATCGCCCGCACACAGCCCGGCAGGCTCGAGAGCAGACGGTTGCGCGAGTCGACCTGGATCTTGTGGTGCTCGGTGCCATAGTGCTGAGCAATGATGTCCGAGTACTGGAACTCGTCGCCGGCCTCGTCGCCGACGCTCTCGAAACCGACCGAGAAGGTGTTCAGGCCGCGCTGACCCTGCTCGGCCAAGAGGCCGACGATCAGGCTGGAGTCGAGCCCGCCCGAGAGCAGCACGCCGACGTCAACATCGGCGACCAGCCGGCGGTCGACTGCGGTGCGCAGCGACGCCAGCACCCGCTCCTGCCAATCCTCGAAGCTCAGCGCCTGCTCCTCGGCGCTGGCGGCGAAGTGCGGCTGCCAGTACTGGTGCTCGCGGGCCTGGCCGTCGGGCTCGATCACCCGGATCGTCGCCGGCGGCAATTTGCGCGCGCCGCGCAGGATCGTGTGCGGGGCCGGCACCACCGCGTGGAAGTGCATGTAGTAGTGCAGCGCGACCGGGTCGAGATCGGTGTCGATGCCGCCGCCAGCGAGCAAGGCCGGCAAGGTCGAGGCAAATCGCAAGGCGCCCGGCTGCTCCGCATAGTAAAAAGGCTTGATGCCGAGGCGGTCGCGCACCAGCGTCAGTCGGCCGCTGTCGCGCTCCGCGATCGCAAACGCGAACATGCCATGGAAGCGCTGCACACAGTCGACTCCCCAGGCATGGAACGCCTTCAGGATCACCTCGGTATCGCTGTGCGAGAAGAAGCGATAGCCCTTGCCCTGGAGTTCCTCGCGCAGCTGTTTGTAGTTGTAGATGCAGCCGTTGAAACCGATCGTCAGCCCCAGCTCGCTATCGACCATGGGCTGATTCCCGTGCGCGCTGAGATCGATGATGCTCAGACGGCGATGGCCGATCGCGACGGGGCCTTGCTGGACTAGACCACTGCCGTCTGGCCCGCGGGGCTCCATGCTCTGGTTGGCAGCGGCCAGCGCGCCCAAGTTGATCGGTTGACCATCGAAGCGGATCTCACCGCAGAATCCACACATCAGGATATCCTCGAGGTATTAGGTTGAAGACGGGACAGGCACCGCAGGAGCCCAGCAGCCACTGTGCCAACGGGGGCCAGGCTCGGGCCAAGCTGGAACGGGCCAGGGACAATACGGTCAGATCGCAGCCGGGACGGGTCAATCCACGAGCGCAGGCCGCGAGCACAGGCGGCAACGACGATCGACCAGCGCGCAGACTGCCTGCTGATCGACTTCAGGCACCTGACACCGGGGACGGATTGCCCCGGCCGGCACGGAATGGGCAAGAAGCGAATGACGCCACTCCGGTTGGTTGGATCACGCGAGCGCCGCGGCGGTCGCGGTCGAGCCGGGATCGACAATGGGGATCAGTGACTCGCGGGTCGAAAATGAGAGACGGATCACACTGTCCGCATAACCGATAGTCTACCTAAACCCGCTCGGCCCTTCCATTGATCGCGGCTGAGCCTAGATGGCGGTCGCATTTCGCGTCCGGCGCCCCTACTGTTCGCTAGCACGTAAGACGACGGACGTACTCAGGGAGAGACCAGCCATTGCCCGTCCCGGCTCAACGCCGCCGCTTGGACGAGCGAGGCCCAAGGCTTTCCCCGAGGCCGTCGCCGCACAGGAAACGAAGCAACATGCCTGCACACAACAAGCTCTCGCGCCTCCAGAACGATGGACACTATGCCGACAGCTTCGAGCCGAGCGACGAGCGCGAGGTGTACGATGCCGACAAGGAGGGGCTGGTCCGCCAACTCCTTGGCCGACTCGTAGAAGATCCCGATCGCGAAGGGCTGAAACGCACTCCGTTACGGGTTGCCAAGGCGCTGGACTTCTTGACCAGCGGTTACAGGATGTCGGCCGAAGCCATCATTAAGAACGCGCTGTTCGAGGAAGATGTGCGCGAGATGGTGATCGTTCGCGACATTGAGTTCTACAGTCTCTGCGAGCACCACATGCTCCCGTTCTTTGGCCATGCGCATGTAGGCTACCTGCCCAACGGCAAGGTTGTCGGACTTAGCAAGATCGCACGCGTGGTCGATGTCTTCGCGCGCCGCCTTCAGGTACAGGAGCGGCTGACCAGTCAGGTCGCCGACGCGTTGATGCAGCACCTCGGCGCCCACGGTGTTGCGGTGGTGATGGAGGCGAGCCACACCTGCATGATGATGCGCGGCGTCCAGAAGCAGAGCAGCACGACGATCTCCAGCGCGATGCGCGGAACCTTCGAGTCCGATGCCCGCACCCGCGCAGAATTCATGGGGTTCCTTGAGCGCTGAGGCGCGCTGACCCGGCAGCGCCCGACGTGTTGCGCGCGCCACGCCGAACCGAAAGAACCCAACGATCCGCCCAGAGCAAGCGATGCCAGAGTTTCCCGACCGCCATGAGCAGATCCGATTGGCCCATGCCGAATTCATTCGCCAGGTGGCTCAGACCTGCGGCCGACCTGAACAGTATCAAACCTTCGAGGCCCTACTGACACAGGCCGAGCAGCAGGGCTGGAACGCACTGGTCGCCCGCATCCGGCGCATTGCCGCCGGTGAGCGCGACCGCACCCTGTTTGCCGGCCTGGATGAAGAGGACCAGATCATCGCCGATGCGATCCTGCGCGGTCTGCAGGACCCGAGCAGCTTGCCCGACCCAGCCCAGCGTCAGGACCCGACCCTCGCTGCCCCAGGGCTGGCACACATGATTCATGCGGCGAGCACCGGTCATCCCGAGGCATTGATGCTGATCGGGAATATGGCCGAGCAGATGAGCTCTGTCGGCGGACCGATGGCACGGCTCGCGGCCATCATCCGGCCGCTGATCAACGGCGAGCGCGACGCACAACAGCTGACGCGCGGGATGGACAGCCAAGGCCGACAGCTGGTGCTGGACTTGCTCGACGAGCTCAGCCGGCTCGAAGGGCCTTCACCCTCTTAGGAGCCCGAACAGAATAGCGCATTTAGCCTTTCACATCCGTACCTTGCGCGACTCAAGCGGGCATTTTGATAGCATCGCTTAGAAGCCTAACGTCCATGGCAAGGTGCCACCCAGGACACAGCCCAGCCCTCAACGCTACCGCGCAGCAGCCTCGTCCAAGCCTGCAGGCTGCTGTGGCGCAATTCACGATAACGTGGGCGCGTCGGCGCGCTAGACTATGCAGATGACGCTGGTGCGCTAGCGTCGCGGCTTCAATCCAGGTCGTCGTGCGTCATGGTCCGCCCGCACTCTAACCCGCGTCCATCCCCTCCGCCCGCAGCACTCTCCCCGGCCCTGCGCTGGTTGCTCTGGATCATCTCGTTCCCAACGGGCCTGCTCGCGATCAATTCACTCTACCTGCTCGCGATCAGGCTGACCGAACATCTCACCGGCGCCGGATTGCAAAATCCATTCTATCTGACCATGTTCCTCGCCCACCTCGGGCTCGGCCTGCTGCTCGTCGTGCCGACCCTGGTCTTCGGCGCGCTGCATTTCCGGCGGGCACAGCTGCGGCCGAACCGCTACGCGATCCGCGCCGGCATGGGTCTCTACCTAACCCTGGTGCTGCTGTTCGGCTCCGGCATCCTACTGACCCGTTTCGGCTTCTTCGAGATCAACGACCCCGACGTGCGCACCATCGCATACTGGGTCCATGTGGTGACCCCACTCGCGGCAATCTGGCTCTTCCTGCTGCATCGTCTGGCTGGTCCGCCACTGCGCTGGCGGCTTACCGCGAGCTGGGCCGGCGCCGCAATCAGTGTCAGTCTGATTGCCGTAGCCCTGCACCTGCTCTGGGCGGCGCCGAGTCCTGGGCTCGAGCGCGCCTTCATGCCCGCACTGGCGAAGGTGCCGGTGGCGGACGGCGCACAGCCCCCGATCCCGGCCGACCACCTGATGGGCGATGCCGCCTGCGCCGAGTGCCATGCCGATATCGCGAAGCGTCACGCCGGCTCGATGCACCGCTTCAGCTCGTTCAACAACCCCGCCTACAAGAAGACGATCGAAGACACCCGAGCCGAATTGTTGGCGCGCGATGGTCATCTCGAGGCCAGCCGGCTCTGCGCTGTCTGCCACGATCCGGTGCCGCTGTTCTCAGGGCGTTTCGACGACGCTGAATATGATCCGGCGACCGATCCGGCCGCCGAGGCCGGCATCACCTGCCTGAGCTGCCACGCGATCAGCACGATGAACAGTCCGCGCGGTAACGGCGATTACACCCTGATCGATCCTCCCCGTTATCCGTTCGCGTTCAGCGACAACCCGCTCCTTCGATCGCTGAACCGGCAGTTGATCAAGGCCAAGCCGGACTTCCACAAGCGCACCCTGCTCAAGCCGGTGCACCGCTCGCCGGAGTTCTGCTCCGGCTGCCACAAGGTCCACCTGCCCCCAGAGCTGAATCACTATCGATGGCTGCGCGGCCAGAACCATTTCGACAGCTTCCGACTCAGCGGCGTCTCCGGGCATCGGGTCGACAGCTTCTACTATCCGGAGCAGGCCAAGGCCGACTGCAATGGCTGCCATATGCCGCTGCAGGCATCGAACGACCCCGCTGCCAGATTGTTTGACGCGCGGGGCGAACGCGCCGTCCATGATCACCTCTTCGCGGCAGCCAATACCGCTGTCGCCAAGATGGTCAGCCGGCCCGAGGCCGAAAACGCCGCGCGCGTCGCAATGATGCAGCAGGCCGCGCGCGTCGACCTCTTCGGCCTCAAAGAGGGCGGGCGCATCGAAGGCAAGCTGCACGCCCCACTGCGCCCTGCGCGTCCGGTGCTCAGGCCTGGCGCGGCCTATCTGCTCGAGATCGTGGTCCGCACCGACGGCATCGGCCACGCCCTGACTCAAGGGACAGCCGATTCGAACGAGGTCTGGCTAGAGGTCGAGGCCAATCTCGAGACCCGCGGCGGAACAGGCCTCGAGCCAGACGTCGCGCCCGGCCTCGGGGCCGGCACGCGAACTGGTTCGGGAGCTAACACCCGAGACAAGCCCGCCGCGAGCGGCAAGCCGGGCAATGAGTCAGCGGTCAGGATTTCTGTCCAGCCTGCAGGCCGGCCCGCAAGCCGGCCAGACCGCGGTGACGGCCACGCAAATGCGCGCGTCATCGGCCGATCGGGCGCGCTCGCGGACGAGGGCAGCGTCGATGAATGGGCCTGGTTCGGCAACGCCTATCTGCTCGACCGCGACGGCAATCGCATCGAACGGCGCAACGCACAGGACATCTTCGTCGCACTCTACGATCACCAGATCCCGCCCGGCGCGGCCACCGTGGTGCACTATCGGCTCGAGGTGCCTGCCGATGCCCGCGGCACGCTCCGGCTCGACGCCGCGCTGCGTTATCGGAAGTTCGATACCCGCTTCTACCGATACCTGCTCGGCGATGCCTTCCAACGCAATGACCTGCCGATCACGACGCTCGCGCGCGATCAGCTGGTGCTGCCAATCGGTTCTGAGAGGGAGGCCACCACCGCATCAACCGAGGGCGCAAGAGTCCCTCCCCATCTGCCTCAGGCTCGCCCGGATGACCCGGTCGCCGCGATCCCGGCCTGGCAACGCTGGAACGACTACGGTATCGGCCTATTGCGCCAAGGCAAGCGCGGCGAATCACGCCAGGCCGAGGCCGCATTCAAGCAAGTCGAGGCACTCGGCGGCGCGCCGGGACCGCTCAATCTCGCCCGCGTGCTGCATCGCGAAGGCCGCCTCGAGGAGGCCGCTGCTGCGCTCGCACGCGCTCAAGCTGCTGAGCTCCCCCATGGCGCGGCACCGCCATGGACCATTGCCTGGTACACGGCGCTGATCGCCCGCGACCTCGGCGACCTCGACCGCGCCATCGATGCCCTGGAGGCCTTGGCCGAGACCCGCTTCAGCGATGCCCGAGCGCGTGGTTTCGATTTCAGCGGCGACGACCGGATGCTGGTCGAGCTCGGCCGCACCCTCTACGAGCGCGCCCGGCGCGAGCGGGGGCCAGAGCGCCAAGCCACGCGGCGGGAATTCCTGATCCGCGCACGAGCGCGGCTGGAGCAAGCGCTCGGGCTCGACCCCGAGAGCGCCGCAGCGCACCACAACCTGAGCCTGGTCCTCGCCGAGCTCGGCGAGCCGGTGCTCGCAAGCGAGCATCGCCAGCTGCATGAACAGTATCGGACCGACGACAACGCGGTCGAGCGGGCGGTGAGCCTCCACCGAAGCCGCAATCCGGCTGCCGATCACGCCGCCGAAGCGGTCGCAATCTACACGCTCGCCGCGCCAGGCTCGGACACCGCACAAGCACAAGCACAAGCACAAGCACAAGCACAAGCACAAGCACACGATTAAGCGCGCGACAGTGAACAACGCAACCCCAAATCGACTCAATCGCGGCGAGGCCCGCATCAGACGCGCCTTCCTGATCTCGGTCACACTCATCGTCGCTGCGGCCGTGGCCGGCCTGTTCACGCTCCTGCTCCTTGGTCGGGACGAGCCAAGCCCCGAGATTGACGATGCCGAGATCGCAACACCGGTGGTTCCTCCCTCGCGGGTCACCGGCACCCAAACCGGAGCCGGCGCCAGGGCCGACGGCGCGAACGCCGAAGCCGAGGCCGGAACACCTCCGCCGCTTCCGTTCACCGACATCACCGAGCTGGCCGGTATCGATTTTGTCCACATCAACGGCGCGTACGGAGACAGGCTGATGCCGGAGACGATCGGCAGCGGCGCCGCGTTCTTCGACTACGACCGCGACGGCGACCAGGACCTCTTCCTGGTCAACTCCCGCGAATGGCGCGAGCATCAAACCCTTGAAACGCCGCCGACCCAGGCGCTCTATCGCAACGACGGCAGCGGCCGTTTCGAGGACGTCACAGCCGAGTCTGGACTCGCCATCACGACCTACGGCATGGGCGTCGCAATCGGCGACATCGACGGCGACGACTGGCCCGACCTCTATCTCACCTCGCTCAACGAGAACAGGCTGTTCCGCAACCGTGGCGATGGCACCTTCGAGGAGCTGACCGAGCTCGCTGGGGTCGGCGGGGCCGAGGACCTCTGGTCGTCGAGCGCAGCCTTCGTCGACTATGACCGCGACGGCGACCTCGATCTCTTTGTCGTCAACTATGTCGACTGGTCGCCGAAGATCGACCTCGAGATCGACTTCCGGCTCACGGGCCTCGGGCGTGCTTACGGTGCCCCGCTCAACTTCGTCGGCACCAACAACCAGCTCTACCGCAACGACGGTAATGGCCGCTTCACCGATGTCTCACGCGAGGCGGGCATCCTGGTCTTCGACGAGGTCAGCAGAATGCCGGTCGGCAAGGGCCTCGGCGTCGTCGCAACCGACCTCGACCGCGATGGCTGGGAAGACCTGGTGGTCGTCAACGACACCGTCCGCAACTTCCTCTTCCGCAACCGTGGCGACGGCACCTTCGAGGAGACCGCGATCTTTGACGGCATCGCCTACGACCGCAACGGCAAGGCCACCTCGGCGATGGGCGTCGATGCCGTACGCTTCAGCGATAACGGCGAGCTCGCGATTGCGGTCGGCAACTTCGCCAACGAGATGGCCTCGCTCTTCGTCACCACCAACGGCCAGCCGCCGTTCGTCGACGAAGCCGTGATCCAAGGGCTCGGCCCGGCCTCGCGCATCCCGTTGACGTTCGGACTCCTGTTCACCGACCTCGACCTCGATGGGCGCGAAGACCTGGTCCTGGCCAATGGCCACCTTGAGCATGAGATCCACAAGGTCCAACAGAGCCAGCATTATGCCCAGCCGCCATCGCTGTTCTGGAACTGCGGCGACCGCTGCGGTGAGCGCTTCGTCCCACTGCAACCACCGAATGCCGAGCTCGGCGATTTCGCGCAGAACCTGGTGGGTCGCGGTATCAGCTACGCCGATATCGATGCCGACGGCGACCTTGACCTACTGATCACACAGAACGGGCGACGCCCGGCGCTGCTGCGCAACGACCAGCAGACCGGCCATCATTGGCTGCGGCTTGAGCTCGTCGGACAACCCCCGAACACTGGGGCAATCGGCGCGCGGGTTAACTGGACGGTCAATGGCATTACCCATCAGCGTGCGGTGCAGCCGACACGGGGCTATCTCTCGCAGGTCGAACTTCCGGTCACACTCGGCTTGGGTACGACAGACGAACCAGCAGCGATCTCGATCCAGATCACCTGGCCGGACGGGTCCGAACAGATGCTCCAACCCGATCGGCTCGACACAACCTTGCGCATCGCGCAGCCAGAGACCCCGCCCTGAACAACAGCGTTGCGCCCTTTAAGAGCCAATTGCCGAAGCGCTCAAAGATATAGACCCAAGGCACTTCAATGCTCGGCACGGCAGAGCGGAGGGTCGGGTGACGGCGAGCGGGGGGGTCGAGGAAAACCGAAAATCGGTTTGCGACGGGTATAGTAAGAGAACAAGACCTTGCGCTTCGGTGCTGGCTGGGCAAATCCTTCATGCCTGGCCCCGGCGGCAAGCGCAGCTGCTGCGCGCTGCTCAGTTGGCCGAGGAGGCAGTAGAACGCCAAGGACGTGGCGTTCGACGTGCTGGTTGGCGAGCTATCAGCACTCGCGTAACAGTCGACGTCAGGCTGTATACCGACCCTACAGCATAAGATATTCTCGGCTGAGACAGAACATGATCTACTCTAGGTTCTGAACCTGCTCGCGCATCTGCTCGATCAGGACCTTCATATCAACCGCTGCGCGCGTGACGTCCGCATCGGACGATTTGGAGCTGAGGGTATTGGCCTCACGATTGAGCTCCTGCATCAGGAAGTCCAGACGCCGACCGATCGGCTCGTCGGCATCGAGCGTGCCCCGGATCTCGGTGAGATGGCTCGCGAGCCGATCCATCTCTTCGTCGACGTCCAGCCGTTGCGCAATCAGGGTCATCTCCTGCTCGAGCCGAGCCTCGTCAAGCTCGTCGCGGACCTCGGAAAGGCGCTCGGCGATCCGTGCACGGATTCCGACGAGCACTTCGGGCATGCGCTCGCGGACCTCATCGACTCTTGCTTGGAGCTTATCGCAGCGCTCGAGCAGCAGGTCTTTCATTCGGTCACCCTCGCGCTCGCGAGCCTCGACCAGTGAGTCGAGCGTCTGCTCGAGCAGCGTCAGCGCCTCGTTGCCGAGGCTGTCGAGGTCCTTCGGCGGTTCCTCGAGCATGCCCGGCCAGCTCAGCAGATCGAACAGGTGAGGCGCGGCCGGCTCGCCGATGCGGGTCGCAATCTCATCGGCGGCCTTCAGCAGCTGCTCGAGCAGCACCCGGTTGACGCGCATCTCGCCTTGACCGCCGGTTTGCCCGGACAGCCGCAGCGTAACGTCGATCTTGCCACGACTGAGATGCCGGCCGAGAACCTCACGAACCTTCGGCTCGAGCCCGCGCAGCTCATCGGGTAGCCGAAGATGCGGCTCGAGATAGCGATGGTTGACGCTGCGGACCTCCCAGGTCAGTTCACCAGCCTCGGTGCTGCAATCTTGGCGGGCGAAAGCGGTCATACTTCTGGCCATAGCGAGTGCTCCGGAGCGGGTAAACGATTGAACGGCGCCGAGGCCGCGATCGACCTGGTGCAGAGTCAGACACAGCGAGGCGCAGTCGTCATTCTATTCCAATCAGTTGCCCCACAGCTGGAGACCGCATGCTGCGGCCCTGACACGAACGACCACGAACGACCACGAACGACGTTCAGGTCCGTCGAGAACGGCATCCAAGGCGAGGCTCAGGCAGCTGCTGCGCATGCTGGCGGCGCACTGCCGATAGAGCGGCGACCCGGGTCCACGGAGTCCTGTCCACTCAGCCGGGTCCGTCCAACCAGATGCCTCTGGGTCGGCTCGCTCGGCCGATTCCACCGCGCGTTGACCGCATCGGCGATCCGACCCGAGAATTCGGCTGCACGCCGCTCGTTGAGCGGCCGGATCACCGTCGCGCAATCGTGCGACAATTGCACCGCAGGCGCCCCAAATCTGCCGCATCAGCGACTCAGGTGCCTGCGGCTGTTCGCCAAGGCGCCGACCGCCAACACCAGAATCGCCTTCTTCGCCCATACCGGAGCCGCCTCATGCGCCCATCCGCTCGTCTCCCCGATCAACTGCGTCCGGTGCGCTTCATCCCGGGCTTCACCAACCAGGCCGAGGGCTCGGTCCTGGCCGAGTTCGGTGAGACCCGCGTACTCTGCACGGCCAGCGTCGAGGAGCGCGTTCCGCCATTCCTGCGCGGTTCCGGGCAGGGCTGGATCACAGCCGAGTATGGCATGCTCCCACGTTCGACCGGTGAGCGCACGCCGCGCGAGGCGGCACGCGGGCGCCAGGGCGGACGCACGCTCGAGATCCAGCGACTGATCGGCCGCTCGCTGCGCGCGGCGGCCGACCTCGAGCACCTCGGCGAGCGCACCATCACGCTCGATTGCGACGTGATCCAGGCCGACGGCGGCACCCGCACTGCGGCGATCAGCGGCGCCTGGATTGCGCTGCATCTCGCGCTACAAGGGCTGCTCACAACCGGCAAGCTCGAGCAGGCGCCTTTGAGCCGGCAGGTCGCCGCAGTCTCGGTCGGGGTCTACCAGGGCACCCCGGTCCTCGATCTCGATTATGCCGAGGACAGTACCGCCGAGACCGACATGAACGTCGTCATGACCGATGACGGCGGGCTGATCGAGGTGCAGGGTACCGCCGAAGCGGCGCCATTCTCGCGCCCCGAGCTGCTCGCTATGCTCGATCTCGCCGAGCTTGGCGTCAATGCGATCATGGCCGCCCAACGTGCGGTGCTGAGTGGCGAGATGACACCTTGAGCCGCGCACGACAGGCCACTGCGCAACGGCGCCTAATGAAGGTATCTTAGCGATCCGGCATCCTGATTCTCACTACAGGCCCGTACCATCAGCGCCTGCGAGCTGATCCCTATTTCCAAGAACCAACGCCGCAACCCGCTCCGCATGCAACCAACCCCTGAGAGCCACGAGATCGTCCTCGCCAGTAACAACCGCGGCAAACTGCGCGAGATCGAGGCCTTGCTCGACCCGGCCGCGCTGCGGCTGATTCCCCAGGGCCAGCTGGGCATCGAGGCCGCTGAGGAAACCGGTTTGACCTTCGTCGAGAACGCCATCCTCAAGGCCCGCCATGCCGCACGGGCCAGCGGCCGGGCCGCGATCGCCGACGACTCCGGGATCGAGGTCGACGCACTCGACGGCGCACCGGGCATCTACTCGGCCCGCTATGCCGGTCCCGACAGCTCGGACCAAGCCAACTGCGACAAGCTCCTCGCGGAACTAGCGGCACGGGCCGGTAGCGACCGCAGCGCCCGGTTTCAGTGCGTGATGGTCTATCTGCGCCATGCCAGCGATCCGACCCCACTGATCTGCCAGGGCACCTGGGAAGGGCTGATACTGGACGCACCGAGAGGCGAGAACGGCTTCGGCTACGACCCGATCTTCGGCGTGCCGACACACGGTCTCAGCTCCGCCGAGCTCGATCCCGAGACCAAGAACGCACTGAGCCATCGCGGGCAGGCGCTGCGGGCACTAGTTGCGAATCTGCTCGAGCGCCCGACACCCTATAATCGACGCGCCGGGAGCACCGCAGCGCAACCGCTTGGTAGAAGGGAAGCAAAATGACGTCTTCTGAGGTCCAGGGGATCGCCGAGCGAATCGATGCAGTGCGCACCCGGATCGCCGACGCCGAGGCCCGCTTCGGACGCGCGCCAGGCAGCGTACAACTGCTCGCGGTGAGCAAGGTGCAGCCGGCGCAAGCCATCCGTGCGGCCTTCGATCAGGGCCTCAACGCCTTCGGCGAGAGCTACGTCCAGGAGGGTTGCGACAAGCAGGCCGATCTGGCCGATCTGCCGATCACCTGGCACTTCATCGGCCGCATCCAGCGCAACAAGACCAAGACCATCGCTGAGCACTTCGACTGGGTGCATGGGCTCAGCGATCTCCGCCACGCGCAGCGTTTGGGCACGCAGCGGCCTGCTGGGCGCGCACCGCTGCGCTGCTGCCTGCAGGTCAACCTGAGCGGTGAGGCAAGCAAGGCCGGTGCCCCGCCGGAGGCCCTGCCCGAGCTGTTTGAGGAATGCAGTCAGGTCCCCGGTATCGAGGTCGAAGGCCTGATGACGCTACCGGCCCCGGCCGATGAGCTCGATGCGCAGCGACAGCCGTTCGCGGCACTGCGGGCGCTGCGCGACCGGTTGGCGACCCCGACACAGCCACTCGCGACCCTGTCGATGGGGATGTCCCACGATCTTGAGGCCGCTATTGCCGAGGGCGCTACAATGGTGCGCATTGGTACCGCACTCTTCGGACCGCGCCATTAGAAACCCTAACAGAATACCCTATGGTCCCTGAGGCCAGTTGGATCAGAAGCTTGCCCGAGTCAAGCGGCTGCTTTGATAGGGTCTCTCAGTCCGATTACCTCTGCAACCGACTGCACGGAATATCGTCCTTTATGCCCATGACCCAAACCCGTATCGCGTTCATTGGCGGCGGCAACATGGCGCGCAGCCTGATCGCCGGTCTGATCGCCGATGACTATGACCCAGCCGGCCTTCGAGTCTGCGACCCTGACCGCGAGAAGCGCGAGCAGCTCGCCAGCAACTTTGGTGTGCCGGTGAGCGAGCAGGCCGCCGAGGCGGTCACCGACGCCGAGGTCATCGTGCTCTGCGTCAAACCGCAAGTGGCGGCGGATGCCTGCCGCGAGCTCGCTGCGCTGCTGCCCCCCCCACATCCGCTGCTCATCTCGGTGATGGCTGGCGTGCGCGAGGCGACAATCATCGGGTGGCTCGGGAGCTCCGTGCCACTGGTCCGCGCCATGCCGAACACCCCTGTGCTGGTGCAATCCGGCGCGATCGGTCTGCATGCCGGTGCTGACACCAACGCAGAGCAGCGCAATCTCGCCGAAGAGGTATTGCGGGCGGGCGGGCTCACGCGCTGGGTCGATACCGAGGCCGAGCTCGATACCGTGACCGCGCTCTCGGGCAGCGGCCCGGCCTACTTCTTCCTGTTCATGGAAGCGCTCGAGGCCGCCGCAATCGCTGAGGGCCTGGACCAGGAGACGGCGCGGCTGCTCACGATCCAAACCGCCCTCGGCGCTGCACGGATGGCGGTCGAGAGCGATGAATCGCCGCGGCAGCTGCGTCAGCGCGTGACCTCGCCGGGCGGAACCACCGAGCGTGCGATCGCGGCTTTTGAAGAGGGCGGCCTGCCTGGCCTGACGCTGCGGGCCGTTGCGGCAGCCCGACGACGCGCGCGCGAGCTTTCTGATCTGATCGGGGAGGAACAATGACCGAAGCCTACTTCACCAATCCGCTGATCTTCCTGGTCAAGACCCTATTCGGTCTGTTTATCGCACTGGTCATCATCCGTTTCCTGCTGCAATGGGTGCGCGCCGATTTCTACAACCCGATCTCGCAGTTCGTGGTCAAGTTCACCTCGCCGGTGCTGCGGCCACTGCGTAAGGTCATCCCAGGCTATGCCGGAGTGGACTTCGCTGCGATCGTGCTCGCGTGGCTTCTAAAAGCCTGCGAGCTTGCGCTGCTCTCGATGCTGATGGGGCTTGGACGCAATCCACTCGCCGCGCTCGGCTGGGCGTTGCCGGCGCTGGTCTCGCTCGTGATCAGCATCTTCTTGTTCGCGGTGCTGATCCGGGTGATCCTCAGTTGGGTCAACCCCGACCCCTACAACCCCGGCGTGATGCTGCTCAGCGACGTGACGGACCCGATCATGCGGCCCGCCCAGCGCCTGCTTCCCCCAATGGGCGGCATCGATCTGTCACCGATGGTGGTGATGATCGGGCTGGTTCTGCTGCAGATGTTGCTGCTGCCGCCGTTGCGTCTACTCACCGGCAGCCCGTTCTAGGGGCCGTTCTCCCTTATTGTTCCACCGGCACCAACCCAGACGGAGGATGCCCTTTTCCCAGTATCTGGGCCCATCTTGGTGTCCGGATCACATAAGTCTGCACAATAGCCAAGCGGCGCCAGCTCAAAACGCCAGCAGCTGCCAGAATGCGTAGAGCGCAAAGCCGATCACCAGCGCTCCTGCAGCCTGTCGCAGCCAGCGCTGTTCGATCAGACGAGCCGCCGCGCCCGCCAAGAGACCAATCCCGAGCAGGTTCGGCAGGGTGCCGAGACCGAACAGCAGCATCAGCAGCGCGCCCTGAAGCGCGCTACCCGAGCCGGCCGACCAGATCAGGACGCTGTAGACGAGGCCGCATGGCAGCCAGCCCCAGACCAAGCCGACCGCAAGCGCCTGCCACCAGCGCCGGACAGGGATGAAACGCCGCCCGAGCGGCTCGATCCGCTGCCAGAGCAGCGCCCCGAGCCGCTCGACGCGGGTTAGGCCCTGCCACCAGCCTCCAAGATAGAGCCCGAGCGCCAGCATGAACGCCGCCGCAACGCCGTAGAGGATTCGCTGTGCCAGGTGCAAGGGCAAGAGCTCGAGCGCAACCGCGCCGAGCGCACCCATGAGCGCCCCGGCGAGCGTGTAGCTGCCGATACGGCCGATGTTGTAGGCGAGCTGAAACGGCAGTTGGCGGGCGATTTGGGCACGCTCTTCGCGCGGCAGCCCGGCCGTGAGGGTCGCGACCACGCCGCCGCACATGCCGATGCAATGCACGCCGCCGAGCAGCCCGACCAACCAGGCGGTCAGTAGCGTTCCGGAGATCATCGGAGCGTGCGCAGACGCATCGATCGCCGCACGCTATGATGTCCGGCCGCCGCGGACAACAGATCGGACCCATGCATTCCTACCAACGTGAATTCCTCCGCTTTGCGATCGACGCCGAGGTCCTGCGCTTCGGCCGCTTCACGCTGAAATCCGGCCGCATCAGCCCCTATTTCTTCAATGCCGGCGGCTTCGACAGCGGCGCCAAGCTCGGCAAGCTCGCCCATTTCTACGCCCAAGCCATCATCGCGGGCGGGCTGCAGGCCGATGTGCTGTTCGGCCCAGCCTACAAGGGTATCCCGCTGGCCGCCGCGACCGCCATCGCCCTCGCCCACGAGCTCGGCCGGGATACCCCCTTCGCGTTCAACCGCAAGGAGGCAAAGGACCACGGCGAGGGCGGCGAGCTGGTCGGCAGCCCGCTCCGGGGCGATGTGCTGCTGATCGATGACGTCATCACGGCCGGGACCTCGATCCGGGAATCGGCCGCCTTGATCGAGCGTGCCGGCGCCCGTCTCGCCGGGGTGATCATCGCCCTGGACCGCCAGGAGCGCGGGGACGGCGAGCGCTCTGCGGTCCAAGAGGTCGGCAATCGCTATGATATTCCGGTCCAGAGCATCGTCACGCTCGATGATCTGATCCAGTATGTCGCCCATCACAATGCCACCGCGCCGGGAACGCTGGACGCGCTGCAGCGATATCGCGACGAATACGGCTGCGCGAGCAGCCGCCCATCACATTGAGCGCGCAAACGAAAGCGTCGACACCATCGCAGTTTCCGCGCCGGCGCTGGGCTGATATGTTTTGACCTGTCAACTATTGGCACCGAATTCTCGTTA
>JAAAOQ010000188.1 GCA_009908845.1 Gammaproteobacteria bacterium | reverse complement strand
CTTAGCAGGTTTTCTGCTGCCGTTCGCGACCTCGCCTGTCGCGTTGCCTGTCGCGTTGCCTGTCGCGTTGCCTGTCGCGTTACTGGCCGAGCTCGCTGCCTCGCCACCCTGTTGGCTGCGGCGACCGCGTCCGCCTCGCGAACCGCGCCTCGAGCTGCTGCGACGCGACTGATTCGACCCTTGACCAGCGCCATTGCCCTGTCCAGAGCTGGGCTCGCTTGTGCTCTGTTGGCCGGCTGTCGGCTTGGTGCTCGTCGCTTGCTTGGACTTGGTCGGCTCCTGCTCGCGGCGCTCGCTCGTCGCGGTCCCGTTGCTACTGCCGTCTTCGGCCCCATTCGAGCGACGCGGGCGGCGTTCGCTGCGCTGGTCGCGCCCTGACTGACCATTTCGGGCGTTTCCATTCCGGGGGCCGCGCCTGTCCGATGATGCTGTCCGGTCTCGCTCGCCTCCCGAGCTCGGTCCTTTCGAGTCACTGCCATCGGTCGGTGAGTGCTCGCCAGGAAGCGCTTCATCGGCCGGAATCGCAAACAGCGTGGTCCAGATGCGCTTGAGCACGCTCTCGGTCCGCCGCCCCTGCTCGCGGGCACTGACCTCAGGCATCGAGGAGGCGGCATCCTCTTCGCTCGCCGTCTCGCGCTGTGGAGCGGGCATCGACGGCGCCAGCGCCTTGACAGCGGGCTCCTCTGCTCTGGGGATGCTGTGCGGCCGCGCGAAGGCAGGCTCGGTGTCCAAAGGACGGGCGGCGAGGTCGTAGCTGAGCTCGCCCTCGGCAAGGCGCTCGGAATCCTGGGCCCGGATGCGCTCGATCTCGAAGTCCGGCGTCTCCATATGCCGATTCGGGATCAGCACCACATCGACCTTCTGGCGCTCCTCGATCTGCAGGATCTGGCGCCGCTTCTCGTTGAGCAGGAAGGTCGCGACCTCGACCGGGAGCTGAGCGAGGATGCGTGCAGTCCGGTCCTTCATCGCCTCCTCTTCGACGATGCGCAGGACCGAGAGCGCCAGCGATTCGACGCCGCGGATCGTCCCTTGTCCCTTGCAGCGCGGGCACACGAGCTGGCTCGATTCGCCGAGCGACGGCCGTAACCGCTGGCGCGACATCTCCAGCAGACCAAAGCGCGAGATGCGAGCGACCTGGACCCGGGCGCGATCGTGCTTGAGCGCATCGCGCAGCCGGTTCTCGACCTCGCGCTGGTTCTTGGCCGGGGTCATGTCGATGAAGTCGATCACGAACAACCCGCCGAGGTCGCGCAGCCGCAGCTGGCGGGCGATCTCGTCGGCGGCCTCGAGGTTCGTATTGAGGGCGGTCTCCTCGATGTCGGCGCCCTTGGTCGCGCGCGCGGAGTTGATGTCAATCGAGGTCAGCGCCTCGCCCTGGTCGATCACCAGCGATCCACCGGAAGGCAGGCGCACCTCGCGCTGGAACACCGATTCGATCTGGCTCTCGATCTGGTAGCGGGTGAACAGTGGCACCTCATCCTGATAGAGCCGCAGCTTTTTCAGGTTCTGCGGCATCACCTGCCGCATGAAGACCTCGGCCTTCTCATAGACCTTGGGATCGTCGACGACGATCTCGCCGATATCGGCGCGCAGGTGGTCGCGCATCGAGCGGATGATGACATCGCTCTCCTGATAGATCAGGAACGGCGCCTTGCGCTCCTCGCCCGAGGTCTTGATCGCATCCCAGAGCTGGAGTAGGTAGTTTAGGTCCCACTGCAGTTCCTCGACGTTCTTGCCGACGCCGGCGGTGCGCACGATCAAGCCCATGTCCTCGGGCAGCTCGAGCTGGCTCAATACCTCGCGCAATTCGGAGCGGTCGGTTCCCTCGATCCGGCGCGAGACACCGCCTGCACGCGGATTGTTCGGCATCAGGACCAGATAGCGGCCGGCCAGCGAGATGAAGGTGGTTAGCGCGGCGCCCTTGTTGCCGCGCTCCTCCTTGTCGATCTGGACCATCACCTGCTGGCCTTCCTTGATCAGCTCCTTGATGCTGGCGCGGGTGCCGGGCTTGGGCGCGTCCTGTCGGAAATAGCCGCGTGCGATCTCCTTCAGTGGCAGGAAGCCGTGACGGTCCGAGCCGTAATCGACAAAGGCCGCCTCCAGGCTCGGCTCGACCCGGGTGATGGTGCCCTTGTAGACGTTGGCCTTCTTCTGTTCGCGGCCGGGACTCTCGATATCCAGATTGTAGAGTTGCTGGCCGTCAACGATGGCCACCCGCAACTCTTCCGGTTGAGTTGCGTTGATCAGCATTCTTTTCATCGTGTCTCAATTCTCTCGCCTTGGCGCGAGGCGCGTTCCGGCCGAGCCGTCTCGGTTACGGAGGCGCGCGCAAGCGGCTCCCTGTGCCGCCGCGCTCAGGGTGCCAGGGCAAGCCCCGCCCGCGCGCGATTCGCGCTGAGCAGACGCCTCGTCTTGCGCCGCTGGCATGCCATGGGCACGCGCTCTTGTTTGATCTTTGGTGCCCGGCACTGAGGTGCGCAGGACCCTGTCGAGCCATCAGCAGACGGCTGATGCTCGCCGAAACCGGTTGGGAGGAGAAAATCTGCAGAGTGCGCCGGCCGACGCGGTCCCGGGACGGCCCAGGGTGAACGGCTGTCATCCTGGTATTGCGATGCGCGATAATATGGGCAAGCTGCCCACCGGTTCGTCGGCTCTGGCCTGAAGGGCAGGGCGTTTTGGTCGTTCTTGCTTGATAGTGCCAACCCAAAGGGCCGAATCCCGAGAAGGTCGCCCGTTGCTCGAGTTCATCTGGAATCGAGCTAGGGATCAGGCCGGGGTCCCATTCCAGCCGGCGACGTACCTGTTTTGTGCCGCTCCTCCTCCTTTGCATACGATGCCTGCATCGAACAGACGTCGCAGCCTTCAGCACAAGTCTTAGATGCTAGCAAGCTTTATCAATACCGGCAATTGACCTTGAAAATCCCCTCCAAACGGCATCGGCCGAAGCGGACCGACGACAGCCCGCCCCGAGGCCCATCGCGATCCGACAAGGCGGCTGCAGCGCAGGCGCAGACCAAGCGCCGTTCGTCCGCTTCGTCTTCAACAGCCCCTGGCGTCAAGCGCGCTTCGACGCGGCCTGCTCGACGGCAGGACAGGCCCGTGGCCGGAACGATGTCAACGTGGGCCGAATCCGGGGCCGAATCCGGGGCCAAATCCGCCGCCTCTGGCAATAGGGTGGAGTTCGTGACAGCATCAGCCGATGCTGCTGGCCAACGATTGGACAACTTTCTGCTTGGACGGCTCAAGGGCGTGCCGCGTAGCCTCGTCTATCGGCTCCTGCGCCGCGGCGAGATCCGCGTCAACAAAGGGCGCGCCCGGCCTGCGCAACGGCTCGAGGCCGGTGATCAGATCCGGCTGCCGCCACTGCGCCGCCCGGAGCAGGGCGAAACAGTACCGCCGTCGGCTCAGCTTCAGGAACGCCTCGACCAGGCCGTACTCTATGAGGACGAGCAGCTGCTGGTGCTCGACAAGCCGGCCGGGCTCGCCGTCCATGGCGGTAGCGGCATCAGCCGCGGTGTCATCGAGACCTTGCGGGCGATGCGCCCAGGTGCCGAGCTCGAATTGGTCCACCGTCTGGACCGCGACACCTCCGGCTGCCTGCTGATCAGCAAGCGCCGCAGCGCCCTTCGGCGTTTGCATGCACAGCTGCGCGACGGGACGGTGTGCAAGCGTTACGCGGCGCTGCTCTGCGGCCCACTGCCGCAGCCCGAGACCGAGATCGATGCGCCCTTGGCGACCAACCGGCTGCGCGGCGGCGAGCGCGTGGTCCGTGTCGATCCGGCCCAGGGCAAGCCCTCTCGGACCTGGTTTCGTTCCCGCCAGCGCTTCGGTGCTTGGACGCTCGTGGAGGCCGAGCTCGATACCGGGCGCACCCATCAGATCCGGGTTCACGCCGCCCATCTCGGTGCCGCTGTGGCCGGGGACCCCAAGTATGGCGACACCCTCGACAACGAGCGGCTGCGCGTACTGGGATTGAAACGCTTGTTTTTGCATGCCGCAGCCCTGAGCTTTCGACCCCGCGACGATGCACCAATGGTCGAGGTCGCGGCGCCGCTGCCCGCGGACCTGACCGCCTTGCTGGAGAAGCTCGAGGACTAATCTTGCACAGCCCTGACAACCCAGCGCCTGAGCCAGTGCCTGAGCCAGTGCCAGAGTTGGCCGATATTGAGCTCATCGTGTTCGACTGGGATGGCACCCTAATGGACTCCGAAGGCCGCATCGTCGCCAGCATGCAGGCCGCTTTCGGCGAACTGGGGCGCGAGCCGCCGCCCGCCGCCGCCGTTCGCGAGGTCATCGGTCTCGGGCTCGACGAGGCGATGCGGCGCCTCCCCGGGGTCGCGCGTGACGAGGCGCTCGACGAGCTGATCGCGCGCTACCGCTATCATTACCTCTCGGCAAACCGCACGCCGACCCCGCTCTTCGAGGGTGCGGCGGCGTTGGTCGGGGCGCTCCATGCGCGCGGCGATCTCCTTGCGGTCGCGACGGGCAAGAGCCGGGCTGGCCTCGATCAGGCGCTGGAGCAAAGCGGATTGCAGCGACACTTCCATGCGACCCGCACTGCCGAGGAAACCTTCTCGAAACCGAATCCGACGATGCTGTTCGAACTGATGGACGAGCTCGGGGCCAGCGCCGATGCGACCCTGATGATCGGCGACACCGAATATGACCTGCTGATGGCGAACAATGCTGGCGTCCGGGCCCTGGCCGTCGGCTACGGGACTCAGCCCGCCGAACGGTTGCTGGCCCATGGACCGCTGGCCTGTGCCTCCTCGCTCAAGGTGCTCAGCGATTGGCTACTGGTCTGAGCATCGGGCGCCGAGTCGAACATCCAAACGCTGGGCTTGGCCTTGGCCCAGGATCTCTATCTTCCCTGTGGGAGCCTGTTGCATGAAGCTACCGAGATGGATCACCCGCTGGAAGCGGGACGACATCGTCAAACGTTCGCAGATGCCCGATCCGGATAACCCGGAATGGGAACGCGCATTGATCAACCGGCTCGCGGCCGAGTTCTTGGTTCACCAAAGGCGCTCACGCCGCTGGGGGCTGATACTCAAGTTCGGCGTGCTGGCCTATCTGATCCTGCTCTCGATCACGCTGATGATGGACGGCGTCGGCAAGTCGGTTGGCGCTGCGACGTCGCATACGGCCTTGGTCGAGATCGACGGGCTGATCGCACCCAAGACCGAGGCGAGCGCTGACAATATCGTTAAAGGTTTGCGCAAGGCCTTCGAGGCGGACAAGTCGAAGGCCGTGCTGGTGCGCATCAATAGCCCCGGCGGCAGCCCGGTGCAGGCGGGCTATGTCTACGACGAGATCGGGCGCCTGCGCGAGCAGTATCCGGACAAGCCGCTCTATGCGGTCGCCTCCGATGTCTGTGCATCCGGTGCCTACTACATCGCCAGCGCCGCCGATGCCATCTATGTCGACCAGGCGACCCTGATCGGCTCGATCGGCGTGCGGCTCGACAGCTTTGGCTTCCAACGCGCGCTCGATGAGCTTGGGATCGAGCGCCGGTTGATCACCGCCGGCGAGCACAAGGGCATCCTGGACCCGTTCTCGCAACTGGAAGAGCAGGATCGCGAGTTCCTCCAAGGGCTGCTCGACAACCTCCACCAACAGTTCATCAACGCCGTCAAGGAAGGGCGTGGCGATCGGTTGAAGGGCGGCGAGGAGCTGTTCAGCGGCCTGTTCTGGACTGGTGAGGAGAGTGTGGATCTGGGCCTCAGTGACGGGCTTGGCAGTCCGGGCTATGTCGCCCGTGAGATCATCGGCGTCGAGGAGGTTGTCGACTATAGCCAGGAGCGCGATCTGCTCGACCGCTTCGCAGAACGGCTCGGGGCAGCCTTCGCGACCACCCTCGCCGAGCTCACCGGTTCGGCGCTGCCGGTGCTGCGCTAGCCCTCACTCCGACGGGCAGGTGCCAGCGCGGCGACGCTGGCGCGGACCCATTGGTAGCCAATGCGCTCCTGCTCGAGGCGAATCCGCTCGCCCAAACGGTCGTCACGAAGATCCGCATATAGCGCCTGCTCGGCCTCGGTTAGCCGCTCCAATGCGCCTCGGTGACGCTGCGCGGAGGGCTCCTGTCCCCAGAGGGCGCGGTGGCCGAGCAGGGTCGCGCGGTCCATCAGCAGCGAGCGCGTGTGCGGCAAGTGCGCGCGGCAACGGTCCAGGATCGCGAAGCCGTGGGTATCGAGGTCGCCCCAGTAATGGATCGCCGTCTGCCGCAGCCAGGGGACCTCGGCCAGGCGCTCGAGTCCATAGCCGAGCCCGAAGATCACCAGCGCGCCGGCGGCTTCCGGGAAGGCGAGGCCGTTGATCCGGTTCTCGGTGATGAACACGCGCGTCACCGGCAGCTCGAGCGCCGCGAATTGCTCCGCCGGCACCGACAGGTCCGAGAGGCTTTGGATATGAAGCGCCGGATCAAGCAGCCGAAACCGGATCAGCGGCGGCTCCTCGCGCAGACCATAGCGCTGATTGAAGCGGCGCGCACTGGTCACGCTTGCATCGATCGCCGCTTCTGGCAGCACCGCATCGAGCAATTCCCCGAGCAGGCCGCGGCGGGCCTCGATGAACTTGGTGTCGACGTCGGGGATGTCGATCTGGCGCAGATAGCAGCCCGGCCGCGGATGGCGCTGGAAATGGGCCAGCACGGCCAGGATGCGCGGCCACTCGTCGGCGCGCTCGAGCAGGGTCAGCGGGCGCTTGCCGAGCCAGTCCTTGAGCTCGGGGAAGCGCGCCAGCGTCTGCGCGCACAGCTGCTCGAAGCGCTCGGCCTCGCGCTGGCGCCCGAGCAGTCGCAGCGCATCGGCCTCGGTCGGGACGCGGATCGCCTGCGGCAGCGGATTGCGGCCGTGCACGCGATGGTTGAGCGTCCGCCACTCGATCTCGTAGCCGAAGCCGCGCCGTTCGCTGCTGCCCGCACGCAAGCGCTCGACCCAGGTGCGCACCGCGTCGAACCTCGCGCTCAGGTCGGCCGAGGTCGGACGCTTCAGGCGCAGCGCGAGCGGGAACAGGGCGTCGCCGTTGACGTGCGCGCTCAGGATTGCGCCCCGCTCCCACTGTCGCTCGAGCTGTGCCCTAATGTCGGCCGGTGACGTCCAGCCGTTGTCCGCGCGAGGCGCCCCGGTGCGGGACCGACTTGGCGCGTGGTCCTGGCTCATCAGAGTTTTGCCTATCCACCTTCATGTTCCGGACCATTACCCGTGAGCACGCCGCGCGGCCTTTTCGGCGCGGTATTCCTCGATGGTCAGGTTGCGCAGCATGGACTGACGCCCATCGGGACTGTGCACGAAGCCGACACTGGCGACATAGGGCTCGATGATGTGGATCTTCTGCAGCGGGGTGATCACCAGTAGCTGCAGGTTGAGGCGCTGGAATAGCTCCAGCCCGTATTGGGCCGACTCATCGGAACCGCGTCCGAAGGCCTCGTCGATCACGACGAAGCGGAACGAGCGCGAGCGGCGCTCGCCCCATTCCAGCCCGAATTGATACGCGAGGCTGGCCGCGAGCACGGTATAGGCGAGCTTCTCCTTCTGTCCTCCGGACTTGCCGCCGGAATCCGAGTAGTGCTCGTGCTCGGCGTCGTCCTCGCGCCAGCGCTCCGAGGCCGAGAAGCGAAACCAGTTGCGGACATCGGTGACCCGGCGCGTCCAGCGGCGGTCGGCCTCAGTGGTGCCCTCGCGGCCGCGGAAGCGCTCGACGATCTGCTTGACCTGGAGAAACTTGGCCTCGGTGTACTGATCGCCACTGCCGCCCGTGGTCACATCCTCGGTGCAGGCACGCAGCTCGCGCTGGAAATCACGCACATCGGCATCGGTGCTGGGCTCGCTGAGGAGCTGGATGTAGCGGCCGGGGTTGTAGTCGATCGCGTGCAGCGAGCGGTTGATGGTCTCGATGCGCGCGCGGATGCCCTCGCGCTCGCGGTGCAATTGGGCCTGGAAGCCGGCCACCTCGCGGATCGTGTTCTCGTTGAGCAGCTGTTTGAAGCGGTCCTCGAAGCGCGGTAGATCATCCTCCTGCAACTGGGCCAGCATGGCGCGGTACTCATCGGCCGCGGCGACGCTGACATCGACCTCCTGGGTCTCGAGCGGATACTCCTGGCAATAGGCCTGCATCGCTTGAATGATGCGCTCGGCCAGGGTGCGCAGGCGTTTCTCCTCGGCGTCGAGCCGCGCCTGCAGCCATTCGCGCATCTGCGTCTGCTTGTTGTCGCAGGACTCCAACGTGAGTCGGTGCGCCCCGAGCGCCTCGTCGCGCAAGGCCGCGAGCCGCGGGAACCAACGCTCGCGCGCCTCCGCAGGCGTGGCCTCAAGCAGCGCCTGGGTCTCGGCAAGCTGAGCCTGCAGCTGCTCGCAGCGATCCTGGAGCTTGACGCGCTCGGCCTTGGCGGCATCCAGGTTCTGCTCGGTCTGCTGCAGCGCCGTTTCCAGCTCGCTGAGCTGCTGCTCGAGGATACGCAGCTGATCCGAGGCCGCCTCAAGCGCTTGACGCTCGCGTTCCAAGGCATCGATCTCGCTGCTCAACGGCTGCCAATCGAGCTCGCGATAGTCGCGGAACATCTCGAGCCGCCCAAGCTGCTCGAGGCGTTCCTGCAGGGCGCGCTGTTGCTGCTGCTGGGCGCTGACCGCCTCGGCAACGGTCTGGGTGCGCTGTTCGAGATCGCGGGCGCGCTTCTCGAGCGCGGCGATCTTGGCGGCGTTCGACCAGCCCAGCACGAAGCGTGAGCGGTCGTCGATCCGGTGGCGGTCGTCCTTCTCGTGGCGCTCGCCGC
Source organism: Gammaproteobacteria bacterium (assembly GCA_009908845.1). Lineage (GTDB taxonomy): Bacteria > Pseudomonadota > Gammaproteobacteria > Chromatiales > Chromatiaceae > Lamprobacter. The sequence continues at coordinate 10,236 of JAAAOQ010000188.1, read as the reverse complement.
CGGTCTTGATCTGGCCCTGTCTTGTCAGCGCTTGCTTCTCGCGCCGGAACTGCTCCAGGGTCTCGCAGCAGGCGTGCTCGGCGCGGTGGGCGAGCTCGGCCTCGAGCCAGGGGTAGAACGCGGAATCCGGCTTGATTGCGAGCTTGCGGAAGAGGGCATCCGGATGCAGCCCGGCCGGATCGATTGGTCGCCGCGCACGTACCCGGAAATAGACCAGCCGGCCGCCGAGGTGGGTGCGATCGACCCAATCAGCAACGGCGCCGTAGTGGTCCTCGGGGACCAGCAGCGACAGGGCGAAATTGTGCAGCAGCCGCTCAGCAGCACCTTCCCAGTCAGCCTCGTCTTCGCGCACCTGGATCAGCTCGCCGGCGAAGGGCAGGGCCGTCTCCTCGAGTCCAAGCTCGGTGCAGAGCCGATCGCGCACCTCCAGCACCCGCGCCGGGAGGTTCGAGCGGCGCCGGCGCAACGAGTCGAGCTCTTCACTGAGCGCGCGATGCTCCTGGCGCAACCCATGCAGTGCGACATGCTGCTCGGTCAGCGCATTCTGCACGGCGTCCTGCTGCTCCGTCGCAGTTTGGCGCGCCTCGGCCAGGGCGCGCTGGTTGCGCTGGAAGCCCTCGGCATCGGCCGTCGCCGCTAGCCCGAGGGCCGTAGCCAGCTCCGCATACTGGCTCGCGCGACGATGGCGCTCATCGCGCTCGCCGCGCTTGCGGGTGATCTCGGCCTTGAGGTGCTCGATGCGGTCACCGCCTTGGTCGCGGATGGCCTGCTTGAGCTGGTCGCGATGGGCCTGATGGCCCTGGCGCTCCGCATCGAGCTGCCGAATGCGCTCGGCGAGGCGGTTGATCTCCTGCTCGTAATCCTGGATGCGCTGCTGTAGGAGCGCACCCTTGAGCTCCGCGAACCAGGGACGCAGGGCCTCGCGGCAGGCGCGCAGCTCCTCGGCGCGCTGACTGGCCTCGGCATGGCGGTCGGCATCGGCCACCAACGGCTGCAGCGCCGCGACCTGGGCCTTGGCCTTGAGCACCGCCTCGTGCGCGCGGTGGAGATCATCGAAGTGCCCGATCAGCGCCTCGATGCGCTGCTCGACCGGGAACGGCTCGAGCATGTGCGCGCGCACGAAATCGGTGAGGTTGCCGACCGACTTCATCGAGACGGTCTGGTTGAACAGGTCCATGGCCTGCTCGGTGTCGATGCCGAAGCGGCGGCGGAAGGCGGCGCCATAGGGCGGGAAGGCATCGAACAGCTCGACGCCCTGGGTCCGGCGCAGGCGCTTGCGCAATTGGGTCAGATCGTTGCCGAAGTCGGCGAAATCGGCGCGGATGCTCAAACGGCGATCGGCGACGATGTAGAAGCGCACCGGCTGGCCCTGGGTGTCCTTGTGCCAGAACACCTGCGCCAGGGTCACTGGCTGGTCATAACCGGCGTTATGGAACTGCCCGAGGATCACCGAGTAGCTGTTGTGATCGCGCAGCGCGACCGCACGCGCGGCGCTGCCGCCCTCGGCGCGCTCGGACTTGTAGTAGCCGAGCACATAGGAGCGCAGACTGCGCTCGCGGGTCTCGGCGCCGGCCGCCTTGTTGTAGGTGATCTTCTGCGCTGGGACCAATAGCGTGGTCACGGCGTCGACCAGGGTCGACTTGCCGGAGCCGATGTCGCCGGTGAGTAGGGTATTGGCTCCATTCAGGCTCAGGCTCCAGACCTGGCCGTCGAAGGTGCCCCAGTTGAGCAGCTCGATCCGCTGCAGGCGGAATCCGGCCTGGGCCTCACTGGCGGCGAAATCGAGCAACGGCGCTTGGGCGGGCTCCGGCGGAAGCGACGCCTGCGCAAGCCGCTCCGGGGACCCGTGTTCTGGGGACTGATGCTCGGGGGGCCTCTGCTCTGTGGACCGACGCTCCGGGGCATACTGTTCGGACGAGACAGGGCGATTCATCAGGTCTCCCCGTTGGCAGCATGGGTCCGGTAGTCGGCCAGGCGCTGATCGAGCTCGGCGAGCCATTGGGCGTCGACGAAGGCCTTGAGGATGCGGCGCACCTCGAACTGGCCGTCCTGACCGCGCAGCCGGCGCAGGAAGCCGAGCTCGACCACCTTGTTGATGTGGGTGTCCATGCGGTCCATCAGTCGCGCCTCGTTGCTGGTCTCAGCCAGGAACACCCGCATCAGGTCGACGATCTGCTCGCGCGCGAGCACCAGGCGCGGATCGCCGCCGCTGGCATCGTGCTCGGCCAGTTTGCGCCGCAGCAGGGCCAGCAGCAGGCTGACCGGATAGCTCAGCTGGCGCCGCGGCACCAGGCGCGGGCGCTCGGGATCGCCCTCGGCCGGCGAGCGCTGGCGCAGATAGGCATAGCCCTCGGCCTCGTCCAGCAGTAGCTCCAGGCCGAGCACGCCGACATAGTCGCGCACCCGCGCCTGCAACGCGAGCAACGCCTGCCAGGCCGCCGGGGCACTATCCTGGTAGACCACGCCCTTGAACAGTGGGATCAATGCCTGCGAGAGTTCAGCGCCGCGCTCGGCGGCGGCGTCGGATTCCGGGGTCATACGACTTTGACTCAATACCCGCCCTTGTTCTAATCGAAGAGCGGCTTCGATCGATCGGCCTGACTCTAGCGTTGATGCCGCGGCATGTCGATCACCGCGGCCAAGGCTCGCGGCGGCTGGCGGCGGCGATCGCTCAGCGACCGCGCGAAGGCGTCCTTAGCCAGGCGTGCTGCGCGCTCGGCTCAGCCAGCCGATGACGCTGCCGCCCGCACGAAGATCACGGTCGGCATGGTCGCCTGCCGTTCGACGCCGCTGGCATCGGTCCAACGCACTGTCTCGCGGTGGGCATCGTCGATGACTGCATCAGGCTGGTCGGCAGCGAGGCTCAGGTAGGCGACCAGCTCGGCCAGCCCTTGCTCGAGCGGGTGCTCCGCGAGCACGTCCGAGAGCGGGACTTGGTCGCGGCGCTGCAGGCTCTTGCGCACATTCGCCGCCAGGCGCAGCTTGTCGACATAGACCTGCTCGAACAGGGCCTCAGCGTCGATCCCATCACTCTCGGCCTCGACCACCTGCTGCGCGATGCGGGGCTTGAACGGCGGACTGAACAGCGGCCGATCCATCACCAGCTCGACCTGCGGGGCGGTGTCGTCGAGCGCCATGAAGGGATCGCCGGGCGGCTGCTCGCGCACCACTAGCGCCTGCTGCTCGATGCCGTGGAGGATGTCCATGATGCGGCGGTTCTCGAGCCAGGCCTGATCGTCGAGGAACTTGCGCAGCTGCTCGGAGAGCCGAGCCACGGTGCGCTGGGCCGATTCGCCAGCCTCGAGCCAATCATAGTGAACGCGGGCGAGACGCCGGTCCGGCGCCAGTTCCGAGACCGCCGGCAGCGCGAGCATCTGCTCCAGCAGGCTGGTCAGACGCTCCTGCTGGAATGGCGACATCAGCAGATCCCAGAACGCATGGAAGCTGCGGCCTTGGTCCGAATCGGTGATCGCGTCGCGATCGCCGAACACCTCCGCCAGCAAGGCGCCCTTGCCCTTGTCCCAGGTGGTGATGCGCTCGCGTACCGCGCGGTCGAGGTCGCGGAAGTTCTGCTCGACCTGACGGAAGTCCGCGAGCAGGCTGCGGGCGCTCTGCTCGACCTGGAAGAAGCGCTCCTTCACCTGGGTCGGGTCCATCAGCTCGAGTTCGCCGTCCTCGACCCGGGCGATCTCGGCGTCCAGCGCGGCGCGCTGTTGGCGCAGGGTGGCGAGCCGGACCTCGGGGTCGGTCTCGGTGCCCTGCACCAGTTGCTGCAGCAGCTCGAAGATCGCCAGCAGGCGGGACTCGGTGCCAACGAACTGGCGTTGCTCGAGACCGGCTACCCACTCCAACGCCCGCTCGGTCGCGGGCGTCAGGTCATAGTGCGGCTCGTCGCTGTCGTCGCGGTAATAGCGGCGCAGCCAGCCGCGCTCGTCACCGCTCCAGTCGCTCAGGTAGGCGCTGGCCGCGCGGGGAAAGGCCTCGACACCGAGCGTCTGGCGCAGCTCGAACAGCAGGTCCTCGAGTTGGGCGACGAGCGCCCCTTCGGCGAGGCTGCGATGATTGGGCTCGATGAAGGTGCGCTGCAGGAAAGCGATCACCAACGGCGCGTGGGTGGCGGCCAGCAAGCGCCAGGCCGGATGATCGCGGCGCAGCTGCTCGAGCGCCTGGTAGCCGAGGTCCGTGCCCACTGCCGACTCCTAGGCGTCAATCCGCATCCTGCATCGCTTCGGCCAGCGCTCGAGCTCTGTACTGGAATGGGGTCATGCGGTCTCTCGATGGGGCTTTCGAAGAGGAATGAGCCACTGGGCCGGCGTCGCGCCCGTCGCGTTGGCCCCTGGATTGCTCACGAAGTCGCGCATCGGGCCGGCGCTCATTGGGTCAGGGGATCGATCCCGGCGGCCCGCAGCAGCTGCGTCAGCCGGATCAGGGGCAGGCCGATCAGGCTGGTCGGGTCGGCGCCGTCGAGGCGCGCGAACAGCGCGATGCCGAGCCCCTCGGACTTGAAGCTGCCGGCGCAGCCGAACGGCTGCTCGCGGTCGACATAGCCGGCGATCTCGCGTTCGGCGAGGTCACGGAACAGGACCCGGTAGGATTCGCAGCGGACCTCGGCGCGGTCAGTAGCGGCATCGTACAGGCAGAGCCCGGTCTCGAACACGACCTCGCGCCCGGAGGCCCGGCGCAACTGCTCCAGCGCACGGGCGCGCGAGCCGGGCTTGCCGAGCACCTGGCCGTCGAGGCAGGCGACCTGGTCCGAGCCGATGATCAGCGCGTCGGGGAATTCGGCGACGACGGCCCGCGCCTTCTGCTCAGCGAGGCGCTGGACCAAGGCTTGCGGCGGTTCGTTCTCGTGCCGGGTCTCGTCGATGTCCGGCGAGGCGGTCGCGAACGCCAGCCCCAGGCGCTCGAGCAGCTCGCGCCGGAACGGCGAGGTCGAGGCCAAGACGAGAGGCCGCAGTGAACCGGCATCCAGTTTGGATTCGCTGGCGTCGGTCATCGAATCCACTCGATCAATCGCATCAGTGGATCGCCAGCCACGGTCTCGCATTCGACCCGTCCACGGACGCTTTCGCCGGCCTCATGCACCGCCTCGGTATCGCCGCAGACCAGCGGATGCCAAGCGGGCAGCGGCTTGCCTTCGGCCAGCAACCGATAGGCGCAGGTCTGCGGCATCCAGCGCGGATCGGCGAGGGTCTCGGGCGTCAGGGTGACACAGTCCGGGACGCGTTCGGAGCGGTTCAGGTAATCGCTGCACTGGCAATGCTGGTGGTCGAGCAGCCGGCAGGCGACATCGGTGTAGTGGATGGCGCCGGTGTCCTCGTCCTCGAACTTGGTCACACAGCACTTGCCGCAGCCGTCGCAGAGCGATTCCCATTCGACGGCGGACATCTGCGCGAGCGGAACACGCTCCCAATAGCGCTGCTCGGGCGTCTGGGGACTCGACTGGGAACTCGTCCGGGGGGATGTCTGGCCGGGCGCATGTTGGGGCGTTGGGGAGGTCATCTGGGGGTTGGCCATCATCGCAGGCTGGTCGATACTCGCAGGCTCGCTACCATAACCGGTTCAGCGGCATGAGTTACAGTGAAGTCGTGACACCATTCGGCCCCATCGGCCTCCATTGGCAGGCAGAGCGATTGCTGCGCGTTCTGCTGACACCGCAGGCGGGCGCCGTCGCACCCCGCGCCGAGATCGCTACCGCTGCTGCGGCGCCTGCCGCTACTACCGCTGCCGCCGCTCCTAACGCTCCTAACGCTCCTAACGCTCCTAACGCTACTGTCGCCGCCGAGCCGCATCCGATGCCGACCCGACACCAGAGCCCGACGCCGGCGCCGCGCTGGCTCAGCGAGGCGCTCGACGCCTACTTCGCCGATCCCGCGCGGCCGATCGATTGCCCGATCGAGCCGGCGGGCACCGCGTTCCAGCGCCGGGTCTGGGCACGCATCGCATTGATCCCACCGGGGCAGACGGCCACCTACGGCGCCCTCGCCAGCGAGCTCGGCAGCTCGGCGCGGGCCGTCGGCAACGCCTGCCGGGCCAATCCGGTGCCGCTGCGCGTGCCGTGCCATCGGGTGGTCGCGGCCAGCGGGCTCGGCGGCTTCGCCGGCGATCGCGACGGCCGACTGCTCACGATCAAGCGCTGGCTGCTGGCGCACGAGGGGGCGCTCGGCACCGAGGAGGCAGGCCGGCGCGCGGCGCCTGCGCCGCCGTGCAGCACAGGAGGACAGCGCTGATGACGCAAGCCGATCCTGAGCATCAAGCCGGCCCCAAGGGCGGTGATCGCAGCGGCCCGCAGGTCATCGAGGCCTTCGCCGATGCCCTCTGGATGGAGCGCGGGCTGAGCGAGAACACGCTCGCGGCCTACCAATCCGATCTGCGCGCCTTCCAGCGTTGGCTGAGCCACGAGCGTGGACGCGCGCTCGACGCCGCCGAGCGTGCCGATCTGCTCGACTATCTCGCGCTGCTCGCCCAGCAAGGGCGCAAGCCGCGCTCGTCGGCGCGGGTCCTGTCCTGCCTGCGGCAGTTCTACCGGCACCTGCTGCGCCAGGGGTTGGTTGCCGAGGACCCGAGCGAGCGGGTCGATGCGCCGCGCCTCGGCCGGCCGCTGCCGAAGACGCTGACCGAGGCCGATGTCGAGGCCCTGCTGACGTCGCCGGACACCGATGATCCACGCGGCCACCGTGATCGCACGATGCTCGAGGTGCTCTACGCCAGCGGTCTGCGGGTGACCGAGCTGGTGACCTTGCGCCCGGATGCGGTGAGTCTGACCCAGGGGGTGGTCCGGATCACCGGCAAGGGCGGCAAGGAGCGCTTGGTGCCGCTTGGCGAAGAGGCCACGAGCTGGATCGCGAGCTACGTCCGCGGCCCGCGTGCCGTCTTGCTCGGCAGCCGCGCCTGTGATTATCTGTTTCCGACCCAGCGCAGCGACTGCATGACGCGCCAGGCCTTCTGGCAGCTGATCAAACGCTATGCGGCCGAGGCCGGCATCCTGAAACCGCTGTCGCCGCATACGGTCCGCCATGCCTTCGCCACCCACCTGCTGAACCATGGCGCCGACCTGCGTGTCGTACAGATGCTGCTCGGCCACAGCGATCTCTCGACGACCCAGATCTACACCCATGTCGCGCGTGAGCGCCTGAAGCAGTTGCATGCGGCGCACCATCCACGTGCCTGAATCCGGCCTTGAGCTCGCTGATGCACTATCGCCCCGTCACACGGCATGACAACGATCTGTCTGGATCGTAACCGGCAGACTGTGGACCTGGTCGCCCGCATGCTCTATGTTGCCATCCCTCACATCCTGAGCCGTCTGATCGCGACAGGCTCAGTGACACCCGGGGGATCGCGTCCTGAGATGATGCCGGGGCTGCACTGTGGCCGAGCTGCGCTTTGGCCGATCTGACCCTTTTGATCACAGCGTTATTGATACTGAACCGAGGACAACGGGATGACAAAACCTATCGGAATCGGCCTCGTCGCCGCAGTGCTGTTCGCGGCGGGCGCGCTGGCCCATGCCAGTGAGGCGCAGACCATCCGCGAGGCACTGGCCAAGGTCTTGCCTGGCGAGAAGCCCACCAGCGTGCAGCCGACGCCGATCGACGGCCTGTATCAGGTCGAGATGGGCCCGCAGGTGATGTACATGACCGGCGATGGCCGGTATCTGTTCGACGGCGCGATCGTCGATCTCGAGACCCGGGAGAACCTCGCCGAGACCGCGCAGAACAAGGCCCGACTGCGCGCGATCGAGGCCGTCGGCGAAGACGAGATGATCGTGTTCGAGGCCCCGGATGCCGAGCACGAGATCACCGTCTTCACCGATATCGACTGCGGCTATTGCCGCAAGCTGCATCAAAACATCGATGCCTATGCGGACGAGGGCATCAGCGTCCGTTACCTGTTCTATCCGCGCACCGGTGTCGATACACCTTCGTATAAGAAGGCCGTCGCGGTCTGGTGTGCGGACGATCAGCAGAAGGCCATGACCGCCGCCAAGAACGGCCAGCCGGTCGAGAGCGAATCCTGCACCAATCCGGTCGAGCGGCACATGGAACTCGGCGAGCTGATGGGCATCCGCGGCACGCCGGCGATCGTGCTCGATAACGGCCAGATGGTGCCGGGCTTCGTCGAGCCGAAGCGCCTCGCGCAGGTGCTGGAGCAACAGTAGTCAAGCGTTTCATCCGTGAACCGTTTGCTCTGGCTGACAGCGGCGGCCATCTCGGCCGTCCTCGCGATCGCCAGCGTCTTGTTAACCGTCTGGTTGCAGCTGCAGCCCTGCCATCTGTGCATCTTCCAGCGGCTGCTCTTCATGGTGATCGCGGTCTTCGCGCTCGTCACGGCCTTCACACCCGCGCTGCTGCGCCGGGTTGCCGGCGTCGCGGTCGGCCTGCTGGCGGCTGCCGGGGCCTGGACTGCGGCGTACCAGTCCTGGCTGCAGCAACAGCCGCCTGGTAGCGTCTCCTGCATCGGCGGCGAGCTCGGCCCGATCGAGCAATTGGTCGAATGGCTCGGCCAGCGCCTGCCGTCGTTGTTCCTGGCGACCGGCTTCTGCGAGGACGAGGCGCTGGTGATCCTGGGGCTCTCACTGGTTAATTGGTCCCTGATCTGCTTCCTGGCCGCGCTCGGGCTGGCGCTCTGGCTCACGGCTAATGCGACACGCCGATAACGTTGGTGAGTCAACCCCAGCTCAATGATCAACCGAAGCGCTTGCTCGCAAACGACTTGAACCGTCTAGACAGCAGCGGACCGGGGCGGCTTGGCGGATGCCCCCTCACCACTCTCGAACTGATGATTCTCGGAGATTGAACAATGGATGCGATTCGCCGTCGCTCGACCGTCGTGATGCTGAGCCTGTTCGCGTTCCTCGCGATCCCCTGGGCGCCGCTGCTCGCAGCCCCGTCGGAACTGGTCGAGGGCCGCCACTGGCAACCGGTCAAGACGGGGCCGGCGCAGACCGATACCCCTGAGATCGAGGTCTTGGAGTTCTTCTCCTACGGCTGCCCGCACTGCGGTGATCTGAATCCGCTGATCAAGGCTTGGGCCGCGCAGCTGCCCGAGGATGTCCGCTTCGAGCGAGTGCCAGTGACCTTCGGCCGCGCCGCCTGGGAGAGCTTGGCGCGACTGTTCTTCACGCTCGAGCTCGCCGGCGAACTCGAGCGGCTCGACCAAGCCGTGTTCAAGGCGGTGACCAAGCAGCGAGCCAATCTCTACACCAAGAAGGCGATCCTGGACTGGGTCGGGGAGCGAGAGGTCGACCGAGCCAAGTTCGAGGGGCTCTTCGATAGCTTTGCGGTCGAGGCGGCACTGGCTCGCGCCAGTACGCTGGCTGCGCGCTACAGGGTCAATGCCGTCCCGATGATCATCGTCGACGGGCGCTATCAGGTGCTCGGCGAGGGCGCCAAGACCCATCGCAAGCTGCTCGGGATTGCCGACCGCCTGATCGAGAAGGCCCGGGCCGCGCGGGCCGCGGATCAATAGCCGCCTGAGACCGCCGAGGTCCGTTCCAATGCCAATGTTCATGCGCATGGGATTACTCATGCTCTGGAGTCTGCTGATGACCATCACCGCACCGGGATTCGCGACTGAGTCCTCGCCCGAGCCCGCCGATGGTGGCGGGCACGTCACCATCGGCTCGACGCCAACGGACGCGTCATCCCGAGCGCAGGCCCGAGCGCAGGAGGCCGGCGCAGCCCGTGCGACCGGGCCCGCGGAGAGCAGCCAGGAGTTGCCGCCGCTGATCCCGCGCGAGGTCCTGTTCGGGAATCCGACCCGGACCCAGGCGCAGCTCTCGCCCGATGGCGCGCAGCTGAGCTGGCTCGCGCCCTCGGCCGATGGCGTGCTCAACGTTTGGGTACAGCCGGCCGACCGCAGCCGCGAGCCGCGTCAGATCACCGATGATCGCAAGCGCGGCATCCGCCGCTACGGCTGGAGCGAGGACGGCTCCCAGGTGCTCTATCTGCAGGACGTCGGTGGCGACGAGAACTGGCACCTCTACGCCACACCGCTCGATGGCGGCAAGACGCGCGACCTGACGCCGTTCGAGGGCGTACGCGCGCAGAACCTGATGACCGATCCCGAGCATCCGAACGAGCTCTTGGTCGGCCTCAATCGCCGCGATCCGAGCGTGTTCGACCTCTACCGGATCAGGCTCGACAGTGGGGAGGTGACACTGGACACCGAGAACCCCGGCGACGTGGTCAGTTGGCTGACCGACCCGGACTTCCGCATCCGTGCCGCCGAGGC
>JAAAOQ010000270.1 GCA_009908845.1 Gammaproteobacteria bacterium | reverse complement strand
CAAGGGCTGTTGATGGGGCTCGCACAGTGGTTCTCGTTACTGCTGCCTAGCGCCGCTGCCTGGAGTGGCAGTCTTCCTGCGCAAGCCGTACCGCGGAGGTTCCCTCTCGTTCGGCACGTACTTCGGTTTTGCCGTGAAACTCCTTTAAGCGATCAGCTGGGGTGGTGCTGTTCGTGCCCGTGCTGACCCAATCGGTTGGGGCGGCACGGGCACATTTCGGTCACTGAATTCAGAAATTGAACCCGAACGACGGGGTTGCGGGGCTGGCCACCGGCACTGAACGCAGCGTGAAGCCGGGCGGGAACGAGAAGCCACCACCGTTGGGGATGCTGAAGGCGGCCGTCGAGAAGTCCGTCAGCTCCGCTTGGGCACTGGCGAGCTCGATCGCGTCAGCAACCCGGGTCTCGAAGTCCGACACCGCGGCTTGCAGGGAAGCGTTGGCGGCGGCCAGCTGCTGCGCCTTGTCGGCGACGTCGGTGCCGCTCAGCGTGATGCCAAGGCCCTCGGCTGCATGCTGGGCGAGGGTGACAATGCCGTTGACATCAGCCAGGGCCTGCGCGGCAGTCTCGGGCGCCGCATCGATGACGGCGGGATTGCCGGCGACTGCAACCGCGATGGCTGCCAGGTCGATGCCGAGCTGTGGGTTGCTGGCCGCGGTTGTCCAAGCGCTATTGACGAGGGACTGCGATGCGGCAGCCGCGTCGGCGGGCGCGGTGCTGCCCATCGAGGCGAGGGCCTTCTGCAGAACCAGGAGCTGTTCCTGGGATGGGGCGGTTTCCAGTGCGGTGGTCAGGTGCTGCTCGAGATTGCCCTGCGCAAGGCTCGCGCTCAGCGTCGACTCACTGTAGGCAGAGAGCGCGTCGGTTGGCGCGATGCTGCCGCTGGTTGCGGCGGTTGCCCCCATGGCGCTCAGGGTGAGCGCCGAGGCGAGCACGGTAGCAGCTGCTCGGGTATTCATGTCGGGTTTACCTCATCCGGTTCTAGGTTGGCTTCAGGGAACGGTTCGATACTTCTGACGAGAGCTATGTACCATCCGCTGTGAGAAACATCAAGCTTGTGTCAATTTTCGCCGCATTGTCCTGCATGGCTGTTTCATATTTTAGATGCTGAATGTTGCCATTTGAAGGCGGCTCGGTCTGACGGGCTAGGTTAAGCACAAATCGTACCCGATTCCGCTTCAGGGATCCTATTAAAACGGCCGATTGACTCGCGCAAGATGCTGATTTCGCTACCCGCGGAAGCCATTTTGCTAGGGCTTGTTGGTCAGCGGTTCATTTGAAGAGCCACCAGGACTCTTCATTCGCGGCGAAAACGGGCTTGTAGTGCCTGACCGTGTCAGCAGGGCGGACATCGTTGAGCTCGTTGTCGAGCAGCAAGACTTCGCCGTCGAGCTGAACCAGCGTCACGGTGTGATTGACGCCGCGCTTGCGGTCCTCCACCGCGACCAGCCGCAGTTGATCGTTGTCGAAGCCGAGCGCACGCAGGCCCAGGAATTTGGCGATGGCGAAATCCTCGCAGTCCCCGGCCTTTTCGAAGAACTCGTCCGGCGTTGCCCAGTGATCCTCGCTGCCCCAGTTGGTCGGATCAGTGATATACGGGCGTCTGTTCACGAATCGGTTGATCTCGCGGATCTGGGTGGCCTTTTCCTGGCCGCGCAGCTCGCTGACGATGCGCTGCCACGGGGCGTAGCCACAGCGGCCTTGCCCGCTTTTGCGGCATTGTTGAGCCTGTTGCTGCTCGGCTTGGTAGCGCTCCAGCACATCCGGCCACTTCGGTAGAGCACGCAGGCTGTTAAACTCTTTCCCCGTTTCGCCGAAGACGCCATCGCGATCGAAGCTGTCCGCCAGGGCGAGACCGCCAAGCGCGAACTGCGCGACCAGGCAGGCTGTGATGAGGAATGCCTTATGGTCAGTGTGGCGGCCGGTAGGATCGTTCATATCGCTGTTCTGCTGCATCGAGATTGATTCTGTTGCGTTGCCGGTCATGCATGCTTCCGGCGTAACGCGTGTTCGGGTGGTGTTGGGTTTGCGTGATAGAGCTGACTCATCCACAGGATTTGTGTGGGTGGCCCGCTGATCATCAGTCTGATGAGGTTATGACGATGTTGGGATGGTTGCGACCAAAAAGGAAGGCTGAGGCGGCACCGGCCCGCACGCCGGATGGGATGCGGATCTACGCGGTCGGCGATATCCATGGCCGTGCGGACCTGGTGGAGCAATTGCAGCAGCAAATCGAGCTGGATGCCGCTCAGCATCCCGGTAAGGACCGGCGCTTGATCTACCTGGGTGACTACGTCGACCGGGGGCCGCAAAGCCGTGAGGTGCTCGAACGGCTGAGCACAGAGCCGCCGGCCGGTGTGACGACCCATTGCCTGATGGGTAATCACGAGCAGGCGATGCTGCGCTTTCTGGCAGACCCGGCCGGCTACGCGCAATGGCTCGAGTACGGCGGTTTGGCGACCATTGAATCTTACACCAGCGGTCAGTGGAGGATGGACCCTGATGATCTGGGCGATATCGCCGCGGTGCTGAGTGACGCGGTTCCGGCGCATCAGCTCGAATTCCTGAAGGGGCTGGAACTCTATCGTTGCTTTGGCGATTACCTCTTCGTTCACGCGGGTATTCGCCCGGGCGTGCCGCTCGAGGCTCAGCAGATCGAGGATCTGCTCTGGATTCGCGGCGAGTTTCTGAGTGCGACAACTCCGCATCCGTTCGTCGTCGTGCATGGTCATCATGTCGGCGACGCGATCGATGTCCGGAAAAATCGGATCTGCGTCGACACCGGGGCTTATGCGACGGGTTGTTTGAGCTGCGTGATACTGGACGGGTCTGACCGGTTTCGCATGGATACCCAAGAGGGCGGTCCGGTGCCGTTGACGAAGGAGAGCCCGGCTCATGTTTGAGGCCGCTATTGCGCGATCCGAACGTGCTAGCCGTTCGGCCCCAGTTCGGGGTTTGCCGTTTTGGCTGTTCGTGGGATTGCTTCTATTCAGCCCGTTGCCGTTTGCCAGTGTCTCAGCCGTTTGGCCTGCGCTCTATGGCGTGGTGCTGGCGGTGGCGGTGATGCTTTATCTGGTGCAGCGCTGGCGGCAGGGCAAGGCTGTTGCGTTGCCGCAGCCGGAGCTGCTCGCGGCCAGCGGGCTGATGCTCGGGGTGATCCTGTGGGGGTATCTTCAGAGTCTGCCCGGTTTCTTGCCTGCCTTGCATCATCCGGTTTGGGCGCAGACCCGCGCATTGCTCGAGCTGCCGGACCTGCAGGGGGCGTTGTCGCTCGTGCCGGAACGGTCGGTGCAGGTCGCAACCCATTATCTGACCTATCTGGTGTTTGCCTGGCTGGCGTTCTGGTGCAGCCGCCGCAGCCGGAATCAGTTATTACTGCTGAAGCTGTTCGTCGCGGCGCAGGCAGCCTATGCCGGCTATGGCCTGATCGTCTATTTCGCCGGGTCGGAGATGATCCTATGGTTCGAGAAGGATGCCTATCGCGGGGTGCTGACCTCGACCTTCATCAATCGGAACAGTTATGCAACCTACGCCGGGCTCGGGACCCTTGCGGCGCTGGCGCTGATCTTGCGTTATCTGCGGCATTT
>JAAAOQ010000045.1 GCA_009908845.1 Gammaproteobacteria bacterium | reverse complement strand
CACCTCGGCTGGCACCTGCTCGACAGCGGCGCCCTCTACCGCACCCTGGCGCTGGCCGCGCGCCGCAACGGCTGTGACCTCGGCGACGGCGAGGGGCTCGCGGCGCTGGCCAGACGCATCGCGGTGCGCTGCGACGGCGACCGGGTGCTGCTCGACGGCGAGGACGTCTCGGCGCCGATCCGTACCGCCGCGGCCGGGGCCGATGCCTCGCACGTGGCCGTGCACCCGCCGGTGCGCGATGCGCTGCTCGACTGGCAGCGCGCCGCCGCGCGCCCGCCGGGGCTGATCGCCGACGGGCGCGACATGGGCTCGCGTGTGTTCCCGGACGCGGCGCTCAAACTCTACCTCGACGCGAGCCCCGAGGAGCGCGCGCGGCGCCGCTATAAACAGTTGAAGGGCAAGGGTGCCGATGCTAACCTGCCGGATCTCGTCAGGGAGCTTCGTCTGCGTGACGCGCGCGATCGCGAGCGCGCGTCGAGCCCGTTGACGGTGCCGCAGGGCGGTATCGTCGTCGATTCGACCGAACGCTCGATCGAGCAGGTGTTCGCCCACGTGCTCGCGCTCGCGCACGAGGCCTTGCGCCACTGACGGGTGCTGTCGATTCGGCCGCGGCCGGCGCCTGTGCGCCGGACCTTTTGTCATCCCTAAACCCAACCCTCCTGCTGCCCGGGCGCCTTACCGAGGCTTCGTTGCGAGCACCAGGAGATGGCGTGGAACGCCAGGAACATTCTCAGCATGACCGAAAGCTTTGCCGAGCTCTTCGAAGAGAGCCTTACCAACACGCAGCTGCAGCCGGGGACCATCGTCACTGGACAGGTCGTCGATATCACCTCCGAGCACGTCATCGTCAACGCCGGCCTGAAGTCCGAGGGCATCATCCCGCGCAACCAGTTCATCAGCGCCGAGGGGCAGCTCGAGGTCGGTGTCGGCGATGATGTCGAGGTCGCGCTCGATGCCGTCGAGGACGGCTTCGGCGCGACCCGGCTGTCGCGCGAGAAGGCCAAGCGCTTCGCGGCCTGGGACAAGCTGGAGCGCGCGTTCGAGGCGGGCGAGCCTGTCACCGGCCAGATCAACGGTAAGGTCAAGGGCGGCTTCACCGTCGAACTGGGCAGCGTGCGCGCCTTCCTGCCCGGCTCGCTGGTGGACATTCGCCCGGTGCGCGACACCACCTACCTCGAAGGCAAGGACCTGGAGTTCAAGGTCATCAAGCTCGACCGGCGGCGCAACAACGTCGTCGTCTCGCGCCGGGCTGTGGTCGAGGAGGAATACAGCGCCGAGCGTGAGGCGCTGCTCGAGAAGCTCGAGGAGGGGCTCGAGCTCAAGGGCGTGGTCAAGAACCTCACCGATTACGGCGCCTTCTTGGACCTCGGCGGCATCGACGGCCTGCTGCACATCACCGACATGGCCTGGCGCCGGGTCAAGCACCCGTCCGAGGTGGTCGAGATCGGCCAGGAGGTCATGGTCAAGGTGCTCAAGTTCGACCGCGAGCGCCAGCGCGTCTCCCTGGGCCTCAAGCAGATGGGCGAGGATCCCTGGGTCAACATCTCGCGGCGCTATCCCGAGGGTACCCGGGTGTTCGGCAAGGTCACCAACATCGCCGACTACGGCTGCTTCGTCGAGATCGAGGAGGGTGTCGAGGGTCTGGTCCACGTCTCCGAGATGGACTGGACCAACAAGAACGTCCATCCGAGCAAGGTGGTCTCGATCGGCGACGAGGTCGAGGTCATGGTGCTCGACATCGACGAGGAGCGCCGCCGGATCTCGCTCGGCATCAAGCAGTGCCAGTCCAACCCCTGGGACGAGTTCTCGGCCACGCACAAGAAGGGCGATCACGTCTCCGGGCAGATCAAATCGATCACCGACTTCGGCATCTTCATCGGCCTCGAGGGCGGCATCGACGGACTCGTCCATCTGTCGGACATCTCCTGGGACGAATCGGGGGAGGAGGCGCTGCGCCGCTTCAAGAAGGGCGACGAGGTCGAGACCGTGGTGCTCTCGGTCGATCCCGAGCGCGAGCGCATCTCGCTCGGCATCAAGCAGCTCGACAAGGATCCGTTCTCGAGCTTCGTCGCCGTGCACGAGAAGGGCAGCATCGTCACCGGGACCATCACCGAGGTCGACGCCAAGGGCGCGGTGGTCGACCTCGGCGACGGTGTCGAGGGCTACCTGCGGGCCTCGGAGATCTCGCGCGACCGGGTCGAGGATGCGCGCTCGGTGCTCAAGCCCGGTGAGGAGGTCGAGGCCAAGTTCCTCGGCGTCGACCGCAAGAACCGCAGCATCTCGCTGTCGATCAAGGCGAAGGACATGGCCGACGAGCAAGCGGCGATCAAGGGCTACGCGCGCGACGCCCAGGCCGGCACCGCGACCCTCGGTGACATCCTCAAGCAGCAGATGGAGGAGGCTGAGAAGGACTGACCGAGGCGCTCGCCCCTGCGCTCCGAGAGTCATTTCCGCGCCCGGCGCTCTGCCGCCGGGCGGGCACCGCTATTGCAGGCAATCCCCTATGATGAAATCCGAGCTCGTCGAGACGCTCGCCAGGGAGCAGAGCCATCTCGCCTACAAGGACGTCGAACTCGCCGTGCGCTGCATCCTCGAACAGATGAGCTCGACCCTCGCCTCGGGTGAGCGGATCGAGATCCGAGGCTTCGGCAGCTTCTCTCTGCACTACCGCCCCCCACGGGTCGGACGCAATCCGAAGACCGGCGACGCCGTCGCCCTCGCCGGCAAGCACGTGCCGCACTTCAAGCCCGGCAAGGAGCTCCGCGACCGCGTCAATCAGGCCTATCAGGAGGAACTGCGCCGGCAGCGGCAGCAGGCGCAGGCGCCGCGCGAACAACAGGAAGAGCCGGCCGACGAAGAGGCCGCGGCGCCGCGGGTGGCGGCTGGCGCCTGACCCGCTCGGGATCCCGAACAGCCGTTATTCGGACCGTTATTCGGAATAGCCGCGCCCGAAGCCGCTGAGGGAGCGCGCGAAGACGTTCGGCCGACCCGACGGGATCACGGTGACGCCGCCGGCGGAGACCTTGTAGCGCTTGGCGTCGGCCTCGCGGTCGAAGCCGATGACGGCGCCCGGCTCGATGACGTTGTGCCGGTCGATGATGACCTTGCGCAGCCGCGCGCCTGTGCCGATGCGCACGTAATCCATCACGACGCACTCTTCGAGCTCGGCGCCCTCCTCGATGACCGTCTCGCGGCGGATGATCGAATCGCGGAGCCGGCTGCCGGGATGGATCACGGTCGCGGCGCCGAGCAGGCTGTTCTCGAGCTCTCCGCCGAGCACCCGGGCCACCGGTCCCTGGTAGTTGCTCGAGTAGATCGGCCACTCCGGATTGAAGGCGTCGAACACCGGCTCGGCGCCGAGCACGTCTTTGTGCGCACGAAAGTAGGCGTCGATGCTGCCGACGTCGCGCCAGTAGACCTGGTCCTCGTATGGCTTGATGCCTGGGATCTCGTTGGTCGCGAAATCATAGGCGAACAGCCGGTGGCCGCTGGCCAGCAGCCGCGGCAGCACGTGCTGGCCGAAGTCCGTCTCGCCCGCCTGCTGGGCCTCCTGCAGAGCGCCGATCAGTACCTCGGTGCTGAAGATGTAGTTGCCCATCGAC
>JAAAOQ010000228.1 GCA_009908845.1 Gammaproteobacteria bacterium | reverse complement strand
CCGGCGCGGCCACCGGCGCCGGTACCATAGCCGGGCGGCGGGCGGAACTCGTCGCCCGCGTGCCAGCCGGTGCCGAGGGCGTCGTACTGGGCGCGCTTCTCCGGGTCCTTCAGGACCTCGTGCGCCTCATTGACATCTTTGAACTTGGCCTCGGCATCCGGCTCCTTGCTGACGTCGGGATGGTATTTGCGTGCCAGCTTGCGGTACGCCGCCTTGATCTCATCGGCGCTCGCATCACGCGAGACGCCGAGGATCTTGTAGTAATCCTTGTAATCCATATCGGATTCGCGCCTCCAAAACGGTTGGAATCACCCGCCGCGCCGCCTCGCGCGGCCGGCCGTTCGAATGGTGGTCGATCTTAACCCTGGGAACGCCGCCCCTGCAGCGCAATGGCCGCGCCTTCAGGCCGCCACGGTGCGCCCGCTCGCCCAGGCACGCAGTGCCTCGATCTGCGCCTCCATCACCACCGCGAGCGGCTGGGTCGCGTGCAGCTGCTCCAGCAGCACCTCGGTATCCGGCTCCTCATACCCGGCGCGCGCCGCGTAGAGCGCAGAGACGATCGCCTGCTCGATCCCGGCCCCGGCGAAGCCCTCGCTGACCAATGCGAGCGCGTCCAAATCGAACCGCTCCGGGTCCAGGCCGCGCTTGCTCAGGTGGATCGAGAAGATCGCGCGGCGCACCTCGGTATCGGGCAGATCGACGAAGAAGATCTCGTCGAGGCGACCCTTGCGCACCAACTCGGGCGGCAGACTCGCGATGTCATTGGAGGTCGCGACGATGAACACCGCGCTGCGGCGCTCGGCCATCCAGGTCAACAGCGAGCCCAGCAGCCGCCGGCCCGGCCCTTCGCTGCCCGCATCCACCGAGATCCCCTTCTCGATCTCGTCGCACCAGAGCACGCAGGGCGCCATCACGTCCGCCGTGCGCAAGGCATCACGCAGCTTGCGCTCGGTCTCGCCGATGTATTTGTCGTAGAGCCGGCCGAAATCGAGCCGCAACAACGGGACCCCGAAACGCCCGGCGACGGCCTTCGCGGCGAGGCTCTTACCGCCCCCCTGCACCCCGAGCAGCATCAGCCCCTTCGGCCGGTCCTCTTTCGGGGCGGCCGCGAGAAACGGTGCGCGGCGGCGATCCACCCAGGCCTTCAGGTGCTCGAGCCCGGCGACCTCGGCAAAGCTCGCGGTCTCGTACTCGAACGCAACCACGCCTTCGGGACTGAGTAGCTCATACTTGGCGCGCGTCACCTCAGCGACATCCGATTCGGTGATCGCGCCGTCGTTGGTGATCGCGTTGCGGATCAGCCGCCGGGCATCGGATTCGGTCACCCCGAGCAGATTGCGCGACAACTGCTCGACCGCACTGCGATTGGCGCGGAAACGACGGCCCGGATCGGCATATTGCCAGCGCTGCGCCTCCTCGCGAATCAAGGCCAGCAGCCGCTGGCGATCCGGCAGCCGCAGCTCGAACCGCGCACAGAGGTGGCGCAGCTCGGGCGGCGTCTCGAGCGCATGGCTGACCAGCACCAGCCGCCGCGGCGCGCCAGCGTCGAAGGCTTGCGCGATCTCCTTGAGCAAGCGCACATGGAGTGGATGATCCAAGAATGGGTGGAAATCGAGGAGGAGATAGAGGCCAGGATGACTCGTCGCCTTGATATGCCGCAGCAGCTCAGGCGGCTCGGCGAGCTTGGTCGCGGCCGTCTGCGGCCGGTCCAACGGGCGCAGGCCCTGGGTCAGGGTCCAGAAGAAGACCGGCGTGCGCAGCCGCAGACCGATCTCGCCCAGAAGCTCGAGCAGTCGGGGTTCCTCGAGCGACTCGATCATCAGGATCGGCGTCCCCGAGCGCAGCATCACCTCGAGATCATGTAGATCATTCATCGTACTGAGCCCGCCAATCTCGGCACGTCAACGAGGCCATCACTGGACCATAACCGAATCCGGCCCGACCGACGAGCACGGCCTCGGCTGCGCAATTGCCGATTGTGCCGATGAGCCGGTTTGACTATCGTCCGATAATTGAATCGCCTCGACTGTGTCTGCTGCCGTTAACGACCGAGCGAGTTCTAATCAGGTTCTATTCATGAGCGACAAAGAGCATCTCATCATCTTCGACACCACGCTGCGCGACGGCGAGCAGAGCCCCGGCGCCTCGATGACCCGCGACGAGAAGCTGCGCATCGCCACCGCACTCGAGCGGCTCAAGGTCGATGTGATCGAGGCCGGCTTCCCGGCCGCGAGCAATGGCGACTTCGAGGCCGTGCAGGCGGTCGCGAACACCATCAAGGACAGCACCGTCTGCGGCCTCGCGCGCGCGCTCGAGCGCGACATCGACCGCGCCGGCGAGGCCCTCAAGGGCGCCAATGCCGGGCGCATCCATACCTTCATCGCGACCTCGCCGATCCACATGGAGAAGAAGCTCAAGATGAGCCCGGATCAGGTCGTCGACCAAGCCGTCACCGCGGTCAAGCGGGCGCGCCAGCACTGCGCTGATGTCGAATTCTCGCCCGAGGACGCCGGCCGCTCCGAGCTCGATTTCCTCTGCCGCATCCTCGAGGCGGTGATCGAGGCCGGTGCCGGCACCGTCAATATCCCGGATACGGTCGGCTACGCGGTACCGCATCAGTTCGGCAGCCTGATCGCGCAGCTGCGCGAGCGCATCCCGAATGCCGACAAGGCGGTGTTCTCGGTCCATTGCCACAACGATCTCGGTCTCGCCGTCGCCAACTCGCTCGCCGCGGTGCAGCAGGGCGCGCGCCAGGTGGAATGCACCGTCAACGGACTTGGCGAGCGCGCCGGCAACGCCGCGCTCGAGGAGATCGTGATGGCGGTGCGCACCCGGCAGGACTCCTTCGGCTGCGACACCCGGCTCGACACCACCCAGATCGTCAACTGCTCGCGGCTGGTCTCCGGCATCACCGGCTTCCCGGTGCAGCCGAACAAGGCGATCGTCGGCGCCAACGCCTTCGCGCACGAATCCGGCATCCATCAGGACGGCGTGCTCAAGCACCGCGAGACCTACGAGATCATGCGCGCCCAGGATGTCGGCTGGCACCAGAACCGGATGGTGCTCGGCAAGCACTCGGGCCGCAACGCCTTCCGCGTCCGGCTCGAGGAGATCGGCATCCATCTCGACAGCGTCGAGGAGCTGAACGAGGCCTTCCGCCGCTTCAAGGACCTGGCCGACAAGAAGCACGAGATCTTCGACGAAGACCTGCAGGCGCTGGTCACCGACGCCACCCTCGGCGCCGCCAACGAGCGCGTCAAGCTGATCTCGATGCGGGTCTGCTCCGAGACCGGCGAGACCCCGCGCGCCGATGTCGTGCTCAGCCTCGACGGCGAGGAGGAGCCGGGCGCGGCGATCGGCGGCGGGCCGGTCGATGCGACCTTCCGCGCGATCGAGTCGATCGTCAACAGCGGCACCAGCCTCAAGCTCTACTCGGTCAACGCCATCACCAGCGGCACCGACGCCCAGGGCGAGGTCACGGTGCGCCTGGAGAAGGGCGGGCACGTGGTCAACGGCGCCGGCGCCGACACCGACATCGTCATCGCCTCGGCCAGGTCGTACCTGAACGCCCTGAACAAGATCCAGATGGTGCGCGAGCGCGCGCACCCCCAGACCGGCGACGTCTGAGCCGCCGCCCGAGAGCCCTGCACCATCGTGGCCGCGTGCCC
>JAAAOQ010000153.1 GCA_009908845.1 Gammaproteobacteria bacterium | reverse complement strand
GAAACCGAAGGTCTTCAGGCCCATCGACTCATAGGCGATTGTGCCGGCGAGGATGATCAGGTCGGCCCAGCTGACCTGATTGCCGTACTTCTTCTTGATCGGCCAGAGCAGCCGACGCGCCTTGTCCAGGTTGGCGTTGTCGGGCCAGCTGTTGATCGGGGCGAAGCGCTGATTGCCGGTGCCGGCACCGCCGCGACCGTCGGCGATGCGGTAGCTGCCGGCCGCGTGCCAGGCCATCCGGATCATCAGGCCACCGTAGTGGCCCCAGTCGGCCGGCCACCAGTCCTGGCTCTCGGTCATCAAGGCATGCAAGTCCTGCTTCAGTGCCTCGACGTCAAGCTGCTTGACCGCCTCGCGATAGTCGAATTCCGCGCCCATCGGATCGGTCTTACGGTCGTGCTGGTGCAGGATGTCCAGGTTCAGCGCCTTCGGCCACCAGTCCATATTCGACGCACCCGCGGTGCTGTTCGCGCCGTGCATCACTGGGCATTTGCCGGCGGTTGCTGCGAGATCGTTAGCCATGACTGCCTCCCTTTGGAGTGGTGATTGATTCGGAACTGACGTCTCATGACGCCCGTCGAGCGTGATCTCGAGAATACGGACGGCCCGGGGGCAGTGGCTAATCGTTTCGCTGCATCCAGAAGATAGGTGGGGCCTATTGCCGTGCCGAGCTCGATCGGTAGCCTAGAACGATCAGCGATCGATGAGGCCTCGGATGCCGGTGGTACCGGCCTCAGGGTCCGAGCGGGCATGGCGCCGCAGCGATGGTCGTCGCGAGGTTAGTTCGCGCCCCATCGATCCGTCGCAAGGCCTTGGCCGAGGTCGTTCTCGATCAACCGCGCCCGCACCTCGAGCAACTGTTCGAGCAGCCGGTCCTCGACGGTTGCATAGGCATCGGCATCGGGGACGCGCCGGACGACGACACCGAGGAGCTCGGTGATCGCATTGCCGATCGAGTTCTGGCTGATGGTCACGAATAGCCGTCCGCTCTCGTTGCGAAAGATCAGCTGCTTGAAGGCCGGCTCCCACCGGATCGAGTTGGCATAGGCCGGATCGCGGATGCAGCGATCGCGAACCATCTTCGCCGTTCTGAGGAAGTCGTTGTCGAACAGCAGTTCCGAGTCGACCTGCTCGGGGAAGCTCACGTCTGGCAACATCGGCGCGTTGCGGGTCGAGACCTGCGAGAAGAAGGTGCGGTAGAAGTCCAGGAAACCCTGCAGCAGCGCATCGTATTCGCGCCAGAACCGCACCTGCTCGAGCGCCTCGACGCCCCCCGCGATCTCCCAGCAGGGAAGTCCCTCGGGATAGCCGGTCAGCGCGACCCGGGACTCATCGGTATGGGCGGTCTTGAGGATGCGCAGGTCCAGGGCCTTGGACAGGAAACGGCGGTAGAC
The DNA here is from genome assembly GCA_009908845.1 of Gammaproteobacteria bacterium. Taxonomy (GTDB): domain Bacteria; phylum Pseudomonadota; class Gammaproteobacteria; order Chromatiales; family Chromatiaceae; genus Lamprobacter. Next base: position 18,092 of record JAAAOQ010000153.1, on the reverse strand, counting down.
ATCACGCATATGGGCCTGGAACAGGCTGTGCTGGCCGCCGTCGGTGAGGTTGGGGTTGTCGGCATCGGCGAGGGCTGCCGCGCGGAGATCAGCCATCGGGAAGACGATGAAATGGTTGTGCAGCATCCGAATGCTCGGCACCCCGGGCGCGCTCAGGGACCAGGTCGCATCCAAGCTCGCCTCTCCGGCGAGCACCAGATGGGCCTCAGGGTCCGGATACTGCTCCAGCATGTAGCCGATGACGAGCTGGTTCATCCGATTCCAGACCCGCTTGACAGCATCCGGTACCTGGGTGCGCCGCACCGGTCGGCCGAGGGGATTCAGGATCGACTGCGAGCTGTTGTAGATGATCGAGCAATCGAAGGTCGTCGAATGTCCCAACGCCTTGCGGTAGAGGAGCAGGTTCTCGTCATTGACCAGCAATCCGTTGTTGTGCACCAGGTCCTTCAGATTCTCGGTGCTGTTGAAGAACTCGTTCTGGCTCATGCCCTCCGGGATCTCGAGCGGAATGGGCCGAAACGGGGTGACGATCTCACGCGGGCCGATCTCCATGAGGGGCTCCTAATGCAATCTTCCGGCTCTTCGAAGGCAAATCGACCGAGAGCGCACCAGCGTTACTGAACAACGAGGCCGAGATGGCATTGCTCGATGTGCCTGAATGCGCTCGTCCTCGCCCATTTGTTACTGGCAGCCGTCAGAGCTTCTGCTAATGCCCTGGGACATCTCAGGGCTTGGGTACCGAAACCTCAATAGATCCCATGCTCGTTAAAGCACCGCGTATATTGCTTGTCGGTCCCTTTGATGTGCTCATTGAGCCAGTTGCGCATGAATGCCAATGTCTCGACCGTCAAGAAGGCCTTGCCGGCGTGAAACTTCTCGCTCAGCTCTGAAAGCTTCTTGACGAACGCCTCATGCTCCATGATGTGGCCGTTCGTGCCGGCGTAGTTGATCGCCTGAAAGTAGCGCTCTTCGGTCTTGAAGTGCGTCTTCGTGTAGTCAAGGAGCTCGTCAAAGACCCGCTCAAGTACTTCATTCCCTTTGCCTCGCGACATCGCTTCATGCAGCTTGTTGTAGAGCGCGATCAGCTTCTGATGCTGCCGGTCGATCTCCGAGACGTTGACGCTGAAGCTCTCGTTCCACTCGATCAACGGTGTTAGCTGATAGGTGGTGGATGCCGGCTGCTCGGCTGGCGCGGTCGGTCGAGAATGGCCTGTCTTCTGCATGATGATCGCTCTAACCTCAGGATGATCAATCGGATTATTGAACCCGGTGACCCCTCTGCGTCAAGGGCGAGAGCCGCGCACGGCGGCACATTTCGAGCCCTTGGGCGCCGGGCGTTCGGCTACCGATGGGCGCCGCCGAGTCGGTAGCCGATTCGCTTCAGTGCCGCTCAGATTTCGGCACGACGGTTGCTGATCCAGATGTCATCACAGACTCGGCCGCGTGGCGCGGCCATCACCAGCCTGCGTCTCGGAGGAAAACGATGACAACCCGCATCTACATTCGTGCCCGTGATCCACAGAACGGCCGGCGGCTGGTCGAAGAGCTGATCGCCGACGGTGTCCAGCCCGGTGCCTTCACGCTAATCGCCAAGCAGCCACCAGAGGGCCTGCCTGTCCACACGCGGCGCTGGCGCAGTGACTCCAATGCGGCGCTGCGTGGCGCGCTCCTCGGCGCCGCGATCATGCTGGCCCTCTCGCTCTTGCTGCTGCAGGTTCTGGAGCCGGTGGCGCTGCTAGCACTGGTCCTGATTGCCGCGGCTGCCGGCGGTGGTTGGTGGTTTCGGCGCAACCGCAGCGCCAATCTCCCGGTATCCGCTCAGCATCAGGCCCTGGCAGGCGGCGAGCTGCTGATCGCCGCGGACCTGCCGGAGAACGAGGCACCGCGTCTGGAAGAGCGCGTCAACCAGCGTCATCCGGAGCTCTTGGTGCTCGGCCCTGACGCCGGCGGCTCGCCGCCCTTTCCCTGAGCCCCGTCGAACGCCCACCCGGTGGCGATGCAGCCCAGCGGCACCACGATCAATGTCAGCGGCACCGCGACGATCGGCCCGAACAACAGCGAGATCGCCATGCCCTGGAAGATCGGGTCGAACAGGATCGCGAAGGCCCCGGCCATCATCGTCAGGTCGGTGACCCAGACCGGCCGCAGCCGGGTGCGGCCGGCCTCGACCACCGCATCGCGCACCGATAGGCCGCGGCGCACCGCCTCCTGGGCGAAATCCACCAACAGGATCGAGTTGCGCACCTCGATGCCGGCCAGCGCGATGAAGCCGATCATCGAGGTGGCGGTGAACTCGGCACCCAGCAGCCAGTGGCCCGGCAGGATGCCGATCAGCGTCAGCGGGATCGGCGCCATGATCACCGCCGGATGGATGAAGTTGCGGAACTCGGCCACCAGCAGCACGTAGATGAGGAGCAGCGCGGCGCCGAACGCGATCCCGAGATCGCGGAAGGTCTTGTAGGTCACCGTCCACTCGCCCGACCACTCGAACGCGGTCTTGCCGGGCTCCGGCGGGCCGGTGAGGGTGCCGCGCGGCGCCTCGGTGCCGTCCGGTGCGATAGAGTCTTCGAGGTCGCGCTCGATCTGCAGCATCCCGTAGATCGGCGCCCCGAGCCGCCCCTCCATGCCCGCGGTCACGTATTCCACCGGGCGCAGGTCCTTGTGATGGATCAGCGGGTCGGCCGGCACCTCGATGAAGCGCCCGAGCTCGGCCAGCGGCACCATGCGCCGCCCGCCGCCGCGGGCCGGGATCGGCAGCTCGCCGAGGCGGTGCAGCTGGGTGCGGGTCGCCAGCGGTAGCTGGATATTGATCTTCACCGGCTCCAGCGAGCGGTCCTGAGCGATGTCGCCGAGGCTGTAGCCGCCCATCGCCATCGCCAGGTTGCGGGTGATGCTGTCGACATTGACGCCGTTTCGGCTCGCCTTCTCGTTGTCCACCTGGAAATGCCAGCGGCTGTGCGGCGCCTGCATCCGGTTGTCGACGTCGACCACCCCCTCGGCCGCCGCGAACATCTCGGTTAGGTCCTCGGCGAAGCCGCGCCTTGCGTCGGGGGAGGGGCCATGGACCTCTGCCACCAGGGTCTGCAAAACCGGCGGCCCCGGCGGCATCTCGACCACGCTGATGTGGGCGTCATGCTCCTTGGCCAGCGGTGTGAGCTGCTGGCGTACGGCCTGGGCGATGGCGTGGCTGCTGCGCGTGCGCTCGTCCTTGTCCAGCAGCCGCACCTGGATATCGGCGAGCCAGGGGTCCTGGCGCAGATAGTAGTGCCGTACCAGGCCGTTGAAGTCGAACGGCGCGGCGGTGCCGATGTACGCCTGCAACGAGCGCACCTCTGGGATGCTGCGCAGCGCTTGCGCGAGCTGATGGGCGGCATTGGCGGTGGTCGGCAGCGAGGTCCCCTCGGGGAGGTCGATCACGACATCGATCTCCGGCTTGTTGTCGAAGGGGAGCATCTTCACCGTGACGGCCTTGAGCGGCAGCATGGCCACGGCGGCGAAGAAGGCGACGATGATGCCGATCAGAAACAGCCAGCGCGCCGGCCGTCGCGCGATCAGCCGCTCCATCATGGGTCGATAGGCGCGGTCGATCCAGCCCTGCAGACGCTTCTCCCGCCTGGCCGAGCGCTCCAGCGCCGCGAGCTTCGGCCGCAGCCGATAGGCGAGCCAGGGCGTGAAGACGAAGGCCGCGAACAGTGAGAACAGCATCGCCACCGAGCCTAGGATCGGGATCGGGCGCATGTAGGGGCCCATCATCCCGGTGACGAAGCCCATCGGCAGCAGGGCCGCGAGCACGGCCAGGGTCGCGATGATGGTCGGATTGCCGACCTCGCCGACGGCGTCGATGGCGACCGACTTGGCGGTTGCGCCATCGGCGAGCCAGCGCCGGAAGATATTCTCGACCACCACGGTGGCGTCATCGACCAGGATGCCGATCGAGAAGATCAGCGCGAACAGGCTGACCCGGTTGATCGTGAAGCCGAGCGCGCCGGCCGACCAGACCGTCATCAGGATCACCACCGGGATCACCGCCAGCACGATCAGCGCCGGACGCAGGCCGATCGCGATCAGCGACAGGATCGCGACCGCGGCCGTGGCGCCGAGCAGCGACAACAGCAGCTCGTTGACCTTGCGATCCGCGGTCTCGCCGTAGTTGCGGGTCACCGCCACCTGCACCTGATCCGGGATCATGGTTCCCTTGAGCTGCTCGAGGCGCTCCAACAGAGCGTTGGTCACCGTGACGCCGTTGGAGCCCGGCTGCTTGGCGATCGCGATGGTGACTGCGCCGGCGCCGTTAGCCTCGTCGTCCGCCGAGTGACTCGGCCCGGTATAGAAGAGCACCGCCTGATCGGCCCGCTCGGGTCCGGCATCGACCCTGGCGACGTCACCCACATAGACAGGGCGTCCGCCTTCTGTGTCGACGACAAGGCGCTCGATCTCGTGGGCGCCTCCCAGATCGTGTCCGGCCGAGACCGAGCGGTGGGTCGCGCCCTGCTCGATGCTGCCGGTGCCGCGCCCAGCATTGGCGCTGCGGATGGTCTCGGCGAGCTGATCCAGACTGAGCCCGTAGCCGCGCAGCTGCTCCGGCTGCGGCTCGATGCCGATCTCGCGCTTGCGACCGCCGACGACGAAGCCGTTACCGGTGTTCTCGACCTGCTTGAGCGCCTGCAGCAGCTGCAGCCCAAGCATTCGTAATCGGGCATCGTCGATCTTGTCGGACCAAAGGGTCAGGGTCAGCACCGGCACGTCATCGATGGTCTTCGGCTGCACCAGCCATTCGGTCAGGTCCGGCGGCACCTTGTCCAGGTTCGACTCGATGGTGTCATGGACGGCGACCACGGCGGGGTCGATCGGGGTGCCCACCTCGAAGCGCACCGTGACCAACCCCTCTTCGCGGCGGCTGACCGAGTAGACGTGCTCGACGTCGTCGAGCTCGCTCATCAGCCGTTCCAGCGGCTCCACCGCCAGCCGGGCGACCTGCCCGGAGGAGGCGCCGGTATAGCGCAGCTGGATATCGACCATCGGCACCGAGATGTCCGGGTCCTCCTGCCGGGGCGTGGTCAGCAGCCCAAGGATGCCGATGCCGAGCGTCGCCAGCAGCAGCAACGGCGTCAGTGGGGAGTCGATGAAGAAGGCCCCGATGCGGCCCGCGATACCGCGACCCTGTTCAGCCTCATCTGGGTGGGCGCCTGAGTGGTCTAGGGCGTTCTCAGCCGCCTTGTTGCCAGCGGTATTGGATTCGGTGTCGGCGGGGTCGTTGGAAGGCATCGTCAAAGACAAGAGCTCGGCTGCGCCCCGGGGAGGGCGAGGGGTGATCTCTGGCCTGGAAAGCAAATCGAGTTCCAGTCGCGGCCCTGGCCTCGCAACCGCCTCCTCGCCTTGGCCCGAATCATGCCGCCGGGATCGTTGCCGATGACCAATGGGCCTGGGATCGAGGCATGGGGCCAGGCGTTGGATTGGGCGGCGGGTCGAGAGGCATTGAGTCCCGGTGTTCAGCCACTAGGTCACGCCAGGCGCGTCGGATCAGCGCCTCGTGACGCTTCAGCGAGCGGGTGATTTCAACCGGTGGTGGCGGCTATCCCCCAGGGCGATACCTGCCCAGAACTGTCCCAGATTTGGCCCAGATCTGGCTCGGAAAGCGCCTGGCGAATGCGCGTCATCCGCATCGGCGCAAAAGATGCGCGCTTTGGCTTATCGTTGGCGCGCGAACGGCAACTCGACTGGCTGGAGGAAATCGAGCGATGACGAGGACCACGCTCTACCACATCTCCGATCTGCACTTCGGCCGCGAGCGCCCGTCGTTGGTCCAGGCGTTGATCGAGGAGATCAACGCCAGCGTTCCCGAGCTGGTCGCGGTCAGCGGCGACCTGACCCAGTCGGCGCGGCGGCGTGAGTTCGCCGCCACCCGGGATTTCCTCGCCCAGCTGGCGCCGCCGGTGCTGGTGGTCCCGGGCAACCACGACGTGCCGGACTGGGACCTGATCCGGCGTCTGTTGCGTCCCTGGCGGCGCTACGGCCGCTATATCACCGATGACCTGTATCCGAGCTATTCGAGCCCGACGCTTGCGGTGCTGGGCCTCAACTCGGCCCGGCGCTGGTCTCCCCACACGGACTGGTCGCAGGGCCGGCTCTCCGGGTACCAGATGCCTGAGGTCGAGCGCTTCTTCGCCGGTGCTGAACCGACCGCGGCGCGGGTGGTGGTCGTGCATCATCCCTTCATCGCCCATGAGCTGGTGCTCGGGCGTGGGGTCATCGGGCGCAAGGAGATGGCCCTGCAGTGCTTCGGCCAGAATCAGGTCGATCTGATGCTGTCCGGACATCTGCACATCCACCACAGTGAGACCATGGCCGCGCGCTCGGGCGAGCGGGCGCTGGTGGCGGCCCAGGCCGGCACGACCTTCTCGGACCGTTTCAAGGCCGGCTATCCGAACAGCTTCAACCTGATCGAGCTCGACCGGGACCACATCCGTATCCGCATCCGCTGCTGGTCGGAGGAGGCGGGCGGCTTCAGCGACTGCGAACGGCTTGATTATCGACGCTCGACAGCCGGTTGGGAGTCAGACCTGGCCTGATGACATCCTCAAGATCCAGATCGATGCGTCGATAGTCGACCGAGTCCAGAGCCCGGACAGCGCCCTAAGCGGCCTCACCCTCGATCGGATAGCCGGCGTCCATCCAGTCTTCGATCCCGCCGGCGTAGCGATGCACGTTGCGGAAGCCGGCCTGCTCGAGCCGCTTGCCTGCCGCGTGCGATGCGTTGCATTCGAAGTTCGAGCAGTAAAGCACAACTCGGCTCTCCTCGCTCGCGCCGAGCGCCCGAATGTTCGCCTCGAACTCCTTTTCAGTCGCCGGCACATTGTACGAGCCGGGTATATGCGCCTGCTCGAAGGCACTCGGATCGAGCACATTGACGAGGACGATCTCCTCGTCACGATCGATCATGGCCTTAAGCGCTTCTCGCGTCAGTGTCTGCATGATTCAGTCCTCGGGTTGTGGTGCGGGCCTATGGGCCTGCGGGTCACTCGACTTCGGCAGCATCCGCCGCAGACGCCTTGGTCGGTTGCTCGGCCGAGCGCTCGGTTTGGGCCGCGAGCTGCTCCAGCAATGCCTGCAGCTCGCTCATCGCATCGGCGGCGTCGCGGAAGCGGCCTTCGCCCTGGGCCTCGAGGTAGCGCTCGAACGCGGCATTGGCGTCGGCGCCGGCCTGTTGCAGCGAGGGGCGCCCGGCGTCCTCAGCACCTGGCTGTTCGGGACCGAACAGGCCCTCGAGGGCCTCATCCAGCGTCTCGGCGTAGCTGAGATCATCGCCCTGCATCGCCGCGACCAGCCGCAGCTCCGGATAGGCCGCGGTCTCGGCCTCGAGGTAGATCGGCTCGACATAGAGCAGGGTGTCATCGAGCGGGATCGCCAGCACGTTGCCGCGGATCACATTGGAGCCGCGCTGATCCCAGAGCGAGAGCTGCCCAGAGAGATAGCTGTCCTGGTCGATCTTGGTCTCGACCTGCTGCGGGCCGAGCACGCGGCGCTCCTTCGGGAACTGATAGGCGAGGAAGCGCCCGTAGTTGTCGCCGTCCGAGAGTCCAGCGATCCAACCGATCAGCACCTGGCGGTTCTTCGGTGTGAACGGCAGCATCAGCACGAACTCGGCCTTGTCCGAGCCCGGTAGCTCCCACATCACGTAGTAGGGCTCGACCGGCTGCACCCGATCGTAGTGCTTCTCGGTGGCGCGCACCCAGAGGTCCTCCTGGTTGTAGAAGACCTCCGGATCGTCCATGTGGTACTTGGCATAGACCAGCCCCTGGGTCAGCAGCAGCCCCTCCGGGTAGCGAATGTGCTGCTCGAGCGCCTCGGGCATCGCGCTGCGTGGCTGGAACATCCCCGGCAGGGCATGGCGCCAGGCGGTCAGGATCGGATCGTCGGCGTCGAACGTGTAGAAGTCGACGGACCCATCGTAGGCGTCGACGACCACCTTGACCGCATTGCGCAGGTAGTTGGCGCCGTCGAGGTCCTGCACCGCGCTGGCGGTCGGGTCGCTCGGCGCATCGGCCAGCAGTGCGTCCCTCTCGGTCGGGGCCGCGAACGGCTGGCTATACGGGAAGCGGGTCGAGGTGGTGTAGGCGTCGATGATCCATTTCAGCCGGCCGTCGACCAGCACCAGGTAGGGGTCCTGGTCGAAGGTCAAGAAGGGCGCCAGGGTGCGCACGCGCTCTTCGATCTGGCGGTGGATCATGAACCGGCTCTCGGGGCGAGGGTAGCCCGAGAGCAGCAGCCGGGTGCCGTCTAGCTTCCAGCCGAACACGAACTTGCGCCAGAGATTGCGCATCTCGACCCCGCCCGAGCCCTGATAATGCACGTAGGCGTTCTGCTCGCCTTGCGGGAAATCGAACTCGCGCTCCTCGCTGTTGGCCACCACCGGCTCCTCGGTGAGCTCGCCGTAGTAGATCTCCGGGCGCTCGACCGCCAGCGACGGATACTCGGCCTGCGGCGGGATGTCCTTGACCAGCAGGTTCGGCAGGCCCTCGGGCGTGAAGTCGCTGACCGTCGCCAACGTGAGCCCATACCCGTGGGTGTACTTGAAACGGCGGTTGACGAAGGTCTTGCTCTGCTCGGGCAGGTTCTCCTGCGACATCTCGCGCGCCGAGACCATCACCTGCCGGTAGCGGTCGCCGACCTGGTAGCGATCCATATCGACGTCGACGAACTCATAGTAGAGCCGGATCTCCTGGAACTGCTTGTAGACGGCGTCGAGCGCGCGCCAGTCCCAGAGCCGGATCTCCGAGGTCAGATTCTGGTTCTGCTCGACCGTCTGGCGGGTAAAGGCCTGGTCGGCCGGGTACTGATGCTGTTCGACCCGATCGAGACCGAAGGCATGCCGGGTCAGCGCGATGTTGTGCGCGATGTAAGGCTGTTCGTAAGTGATCTCGTTCGGCTCGACCGCGAGCGCTTGGAAGCCCGACGGCAACATGCCAGCAAAAAGCACCCAGAGTGCGATCACCAGCCCCCAGGCGGTCGTCGCCGTCACCGCGACGGGCTCGAGGCTGGACGGGGGTAGCGGCTGCACGCCAGCGTTGAATAGGCGTTTCCAGAGTCCGCCCAGCCAGGTGTTGGCCCAGCTACGCAGCTTCGGTATCAGCGGCGCCAGTCCGAGCGCGAGACTCAGCAGCGCGAGCAGCAGGTAGGCCGGCAGCCGGACATTGACATCGGTCCAGCCCGGTCCGGCGGCAACACCCTCTTGCGAATAGAGCAGATCGAAGGCCTTGAGCAGCGCATGGGTGCCGATCAGCAGCCCCAGGACCGCGCTCGGCATTGCGGCCACAAGCACCATGTGCTGCTGAGTCCTGTCACTGACTCGGTCAGCAGTTGACTCACCAGTTGGGTTGCCGGTTGTGTCGACGGCTGCATCGCCGGTTGGTTTGCCGGCTGGGCCTTGCGCCGATGCGCGCTCGCGCAATCGCATCCCGAGCGCGACGAGGGTCGCTACCACGAGCACGATCAGCACCCACAGCAGCAAACCATGCAGCGCCTCGAGAAACGGCAGCGTGAACAGATAGAAGCCGGCATCGAGCCCGAGGATCGGCTCGCTGATCCCGGCCTCGGCGCGATTCAGGAACAGCAGCGTCGGCTCCCAGGCGCCAAGACCCCACAGCAATCCTCCGACGGCGGCGACGCCTTCAGTCCAGGGCGAGATGGCGGGCGTTAATCGTCGTGCCGCCGTTGCCAGCAGCGCGATCGCGACGAGGGCGAGCAGCGCTCCGAAACCTGCCGTGTAGGCGCGCGCACTGACGAAGGTCCAGAACCGATCCGCGAAGCCGACCGCATCGAACCAAAGCGCCTCGCCCCAAACATCGAGGAGCAGAAACACCGCCACGGTCACGACCGCGAGCGCGCCACCAGCCCAGGTCAGTAGCGGCCGTCGCCGGCTGATGCCGAGACGGACCAACATCAGACCGGCGCCGATTAGACCGAAGAACAGGATCAGGTACATGGGGAAAGGCTCCTCGTCAGGCCGCCTCAGCGAGCTGGTCGAGCAGCGCCATCAGCCGTTGGCGCGCGTCACCGTCGCGCGCCTGGACCTCAGGCTCGGCCTGGTCCATGCGGTCAAAATAGGCGCCGGTGATGTCGGCGAGCATTGGCGCCGTCGCCAGGTGCTCTTCTGCCTCGGCGCCGGCTTCGGCCGGCCCTTGGGCGCGGCCGAAGCCCTCCCGGACCATCTTGGTGTTGAGCAGAGTTCCCGGGTGCAGCGCGTTGACGGTGATGCCGCGCGGCTTCAGCGCCTCGGCCAGCTCCATGGTCGCCATGATCAGCGCCAGCTTGCTCTGCGCGTAGGCGCGCATGCCGTCGTAGCCAGTGGTCAGCATCGGGTCGTCGAGGTCGATCTCGGTCTGGGCAACGGACGCGACCATCACCACCCGCGCGGCCCCGGCGTCCTGCGCGGCCTCGGCCAGCCGATCGACCAGCAGCCGGGTCAGCACCACCGGCGCCAGCGTGTTGACCGCGAAGTGCAGCTCATAGCCGTCGTCGCTCTCCCGCCGTGGTCCGCGCGGATCACCGACACCGGCATTGTTGATCAGGATGTCGAGGCGCGGCGTCATGTCGAGCACCTGGTCCGCCAGTAAGCGGACCTGGCTGATCGCGGCCAGATCGGCGACCAAGCCATGCGCCTTGCCCCCGTCCTGCTCGATCTCGGCGACCACCGCATCCACCTTCTCGCGGTTGCGCCCGTGCACCAGCACCGTCGCGCCGCGCGCGCTTAGTCGCGCGGCCGTCAGCCGGCCGATGCCATCGGTCGCGCCCGTCACGAGGGCCACCCGACCTTGAAGATCGTTCGCCATCGTCTCACCTCTTCGTACGGAGTCCATCAGTTGCTGTGCCGTGACCTAAGCTGAACCGCGGCAGCCGGCCACCGGGCCGCTTGACGCGGTATGAAGCCGCGGTATGACGTTACTCAAGCAGGAATCGAGCCGACTCGGGCAGCGGCAGGTCTGCTTCGGCGAATGCGGAGCAAACGGCGGTGAGCGCAGGCCCCGTGCAGGCGACATGACCCGGTGACCGCGGGCGCGGAGCAAACCGGGAGGCGGCGCAGGCAGCCGGGGCATTGCCACCTGAGCCGGAGCATATAACCCGCCGAGCTGGCGGAGTTGTCGGCGAGGCGATGCGCGCTGACTGCACCCATTGGTGATAGGCTCCATTGATCAAACATGCCGATGATGTCTTCGAGCGATCCTATGCCGGCGAGCCCTGAGCATGATCACCGCAAGTCTGAGCGTTCAGATCAGGCGAGCGACCAGCCGCAGAACGCGTCATGCCCTGTCGCGCGCTGGGGCGAGCGGCATCCGCTGCACGATCCCTGGATACTCGCCCATTTCCAGGCCCGCCCGACGGACGTGCTCATCACCACCGCGCCCAAGGCCGGCACCACCTGGATGCAGCAGATCCTGCATCAGCTGCTGACCGGCGGGGATACCGACTTCGAGGACATCGACCAGGTGGTCCCCTGGCTCGAGCGTCAGCGCCCGCCGCGGGCCTGGCGCGAGGTGCTGGCAGACTTCGAGCAACGCCCCGATCCGCGCCTGTTCAAGACCCATTGCACCTGGGAGCAGACCCCCGGCCGCGAGACCGCACGCATCGTCCTGACGGTGCGCGATCCGCGCGATTGCTGCGTGAGCTTTTACCATCATTTGATGGACATGGCGGACAGCGCCCTCGAACAGGACCAGCTCGAGCGCCCGCCGAGTCTCGATGCCCATGTCGACCAATGGCTCGCCTTCGGCGCCTGGTTCCGGAATGTCGCGAGCTGGTGGCCGCAGCGGCAGCGCAGCAACCTGCTGATGTTGCGCTACAGCGATCTCAAGGCCGATCTGCCCGGCGCGATGACGCGGATCGCCGGCTTCCTCGGCTGGTCGCTGACGCCCGAGGCCCTGGAGCGTGCTGCGCACCTGGCTTCGTTCTCTTGGATGAAGGCTCACAGCGAGCGTTTCGCCGGTCGCAACGCCGACGGCACCCCGATGTTCCGCCCCGGCGGCTTCATCCGCAAAGGTCAGACCGGCGACCACAAGGCCCATCTGACCCCGGAGCAGGAGGCCAAGATCCTCCGCCGCTGCCAGCAGGACCTATCGCCGGACTGCCTCGCCTACTTGGGCTTGCCCACAGACGCCGAGCTGAGCACCTGAATAGGAGCGCGGCCCCGTCTCCTACCGCTATGCCGCGCTAGGCCGCCTGCGCCAGCCAGGTCCGGGCGACCTCCAGCTCGGGGCGCTTGAAGTGCTTGAGCTCGGCCTTGAGCACCGGGTTCAGCATGTTGACATAGGCGCCGATCCAGCCTTGATCGGCGACTACGGCGACATGGGTGATGTCGCTCAGGTGCTCGAAGCTGAATTTGATGTCGTCCCAGAGCTTGTTCCACGGGACCGGCGGCGTCTCCAGTTCGCCGATGTTCTCCAGCACGCGGATGCGGCCATGGCGCTCGATGGCGCCCTTGAAGGCGGCGAGCGCGTCGTCGAACTCCTGCGCCGTGATGGAGCCGGAGACCGTCATCTCGACGATGTTGCTGTCAGGCTGTTCTTGAACTTCGATCACGATGGTACCTCTCATTGCGTCGATGATTTGTATGCTCCGGCAGTGAGCCCGTGGCGGCTAGGCACTTGCCGCGCGGTGGAGGCCGTTGCTGCTGGCGATCACCAGCGGCGGCCGTCGGCCGTGAGGCCTGCCGGCGGCTCACAGCTCTTGATCGCTTGAGGTTATGGTGCTGCCTTCCAGCCGAACTCGCCGACATGATGCGGCTGCGAGAACACGAAGTCGCGCTCGCGGACCTCGGTGTGGCACTCGAAACAGTCCTTGACCGGGTCAATCTCGTGCGCTGAGCCATCCGGCGCCAGCAGTGCGAAGCGCCAGCCGCCGGTCTCCTCGGCCCCCTCGACCTTCTCCATCAACGCGATCGCCTTGCCTTTGCCCTCGTTGCGGATCGGGCCGTCGCGGATGATCTCGTAGATCAGACCCACGAATTCGGTGCCGACCGGATAGGGGCCGCCCTGACGGAACGCCTCCATGCCAGCGTCGTTGACATAGAAGTGATGGAAGCCGTGCAACGGGTTATCCGGATCATCGATGGCCACGGCATTGATGAACTCATGGTCGTCTAGGTTCTGCGGCATCGCGCCGACTTGGTCTCGCTCCGCCTCGGCCGCTGCGGTCGAGGCGGCGAGCAACAATGTTGTCCATGCGATCAAGGAGAGGAGGCGCGGGACTGGAAGCATCGTGTCACTCCGCTTTTAGCTGGGCTCGTATTGGTGCTCGAAAGGGCTGCAGATGCCATGCCCATCTCCATCAGGTCCCCAATCCGTTTGAAGCCAGGCCCCCAAACTGGGTTGACGCCTGGATGAGTCCCGTGGCGGGCGAAGGCGTTTTTGTGGATTTGAGCCGCATGCCGGTTGCTTTCGTCCGATCCACCGAAGGCCATTGCGATACCTGAGCACAACCGGCCTAGCGCAAGACAGCGGAAATCCCGAGACCGATTGTCGCTGCCCGCTATGGTCGTGAGGTAGCACGCCGCTTGCGGGCGATCTCCGCCGACGCGAGTGCGGCCTGGTCGCCCGCAAGCGGGCTCCTACAGCACTGAGGGTGGACGACTCCTACAGCGCTGAAAGCCAGGCGGCAGGAAAAGGGGCTCGGTATTGTCCGACGCGATGCACTAGGCGTTCAGGTGTTCCTGAAGCCTTGCATGAGTCCGTCGAGATCGTGGCATGAGAACTGCTCAACGAGAGCTGCACACGTTCGGTAACCGCTTCACGATAACCGCTTCACGATAACCGCTATCGGCTTCCCACCGGCCGATGGCCAGCCCTCAGCGTAACGCCCCGACGCTCGTATTTGGTCGGCCCCGACCCCTCGTCCGAACGAAGAGGCTTAACGATGCCCGACTACACCGAAACCGCCTTCGCTTGGCTTAAATACCTGAGTAGGGTCGTGCTGGCCTTGATGGTGATCGCGATGCTCTACGCCGCTTGGCTGTCCCTGGCGAACTGGTCCTTCATCGCTGTCTGAATCAATCGCAAAGGGCAGAACCATGACCAAACGCCAGACCCGGCTGTTCTTCGTCGTCACCACGCTCGGTTTCGCGGGCATCTTCATCGCGCTGACCCTGCACAGCCACACCCGGTTCGACGCTCTGACCAATGCCGAGCGCATCGACGAGCAGGTGCTCGCCGGCAAGCGGCTATGGCACGAGGGCAACTGCGTCAACTGCCATACCTTGTTCGGCGAGGGCGCCTACTACGCCCCGGACCTAACCAAGATCACCGACCACCGGGGCGAGCAGTACCTCACCGCCTTCCTGCAGGACCCATCTCGCTTCTACTCCGAGCAGAAGCATCGGCGGGTGATGCCCGACCCGAAGCTCGACGATGCCGAGATCGCCGCAATGATCGCGTTCCTGGATTGGGTCAGCGATGTCGACACCGCCGGTTGGCCGCCACGACCGATCCTGGTCGCCGGCGGCACCTTCCCCGGCACCTCGGTGGTGGATGCGACGGCGCCGCCCGGAGCGCCTGGTCTGGTAGCCGACGAGACCCGCGGTGAAGAGCTGTACCGAACCACGCCACCAGGCTGCTTCGCCTGCCATTCCACCGCGCCCGCCGCTGGACGGTCACCGAGGGCGTGCTGCTGGCCGGCCTGCTGTTCTCGGCATTGCTCTACCTGCCGGCGCTGTTCCGCTTCGGCAACTACACCGTCGAGACCTTCTACCGCTGGTGGACCATCCACCTCTGGGTCGAGGGCGTCTGGGAGATGATCCAGGGCGGATTCCTCGCGTTCCTGCTGATCCGCCTCTCCGGGGCCGACCGCGAGGTGATGGAGAAATGGCTGTACGTGATCGTCGGCCTGGTGTTCATGGCCGGCATCCTCGGCACCGCGCACCATTACTATTGGATCGGCGTGCCGCAGTACTGGCTGCCCATCGGCGGCATCTTCAGCGCGCTGGAGCCGGTGGCGCTGGTCGGCATGGCCATCTACGCCTACGCGGCGATGCGCCGCTCCGGCGCCGCCCATCCAAACGGTCTGGCCATCCACTGGACCGTCGGCAGCGCCGTGTTCACCCTGTTCGGCGCCGGCCTGCTGGGCCTGGCCCACACCTGGCCGGCGGTGAACAAGTGGACCCACGGCACCCTGATCACGGCGATGCACGGCCACGCCGCCTTCTTCGGCGCCTATGCGATGATCGTGCTGGCGATGATCAGCTACACCTTGCCGTATCTCACCCGCAATCGCTCCGAGAAGGGCAGCACCCTCGGCTACGCGGCCTTCTGGCTGATGATCGGCGGCATGTTCGGGATGACCCTGTCGTTCGCGACTGCCGGGCTCGGGCAGGTCTACCTAGAGCGGATCATGGGCCTGGGCTATCTGGACGCGCAGCTCAAGATCCAGGTGCACTTCCTGATGCTGATCGCGACTAGCACCATCTTCTCGGCGGGGGTGATGATCTTCATCTGGGACTTCTTCCGCACCCCGCCCAAGCTCGCCGACGAGGAGAACGCCGCGGACGCCCCGTTGGTGAAGCATGCCTGAGGGCAACGCCGTCGCCTCGGCGCCCAAGCGCGCGCTGGGTCCCGGCGAGGGTCCCGAGCCAGGTCGCGGGCAAGGCCGGGAGCCCGATCGCGATCCCGATCGGGAGCCAGGCCCGTACTATGTCCCGGCCGGGAGCGAGGTCGCGGTATTCGAGCAGTGCCACGCCCGCCGGCTGGGGGTGATGCTCAAGGGCCCGACCGGCTGCGGCAAGACCCGCTTCGTTGAGTACATGGCCTGGCGGCTCGGCCGGCCGCTGATCACCGTCGCCTGCCACGACGATCTCTCCGCCGCCGACCTGATGGGCCGCTGGCTGGTGCGCGACGGCGGTACCCAGTGGCAGGACGGCCCGCTCAGCCGCGCCGTGCGCGCCGGGGCGATCTGCTATCTGGACGAGGTCGTCGAGGCGCGCCAGGACACCGTGGTCCTGATCCACTCCCTCACCGACCATCGCCGCATCCTGCCGCTCGACAAGACCGGCGAGGAATTGCAGGCGCCGCCCGAGTTCCAGCTGGTGGTCTCCTACAACCCCGGCTACCAGCATATGCTCAAGGACTTCAAGCCCAGCACCCGGCAGCGCTTCGTCGCGCTGGAGTTCGACACCGCGCCGTTCGAGCAGGAGCTGGCCATCGTCCGCCACGAGAGCGGCGTCGACCGCGCCGCCGCCCATGCGCTGGTCACCCTCGCCGGGCGCCTGCGCGGCCTGCGCGACCAGGGCCTCGCCGAGGTGCCGAGCACCCGCCTGCTGGTCGCCACCGCCCAGCTCATCGCCGGCGGCATCGACCCGCGCGAGGCGTGCCGGGTGGGGCTGATCGCGCCCCTGACCGACGAGCCGGCGGTGATCGCGGCGATGCGGGATCTGGTCGACATCAGCATTGAGTCGTGAGCGGCACGTGCAAGCCGCTTTCAATCTCGCATCACGCCGATGGGCAACTATAGTGGTCGTATCGTCGAAGAATCGGTTGACGACACAGGGCAGGTGGCGAGCCGAACGCTGCGTGAAGACGACATGAACGCCTAGCGATAGCCATCTTCAGTCTGCCGACATAACCGCTCTCATCCACCATGACACCGACCAAGGAGACCACTGATGCCAGCCGCAACCGTCGATGAATTGGGGCAGGTCCAGATCCCGCAAGATCTGCGGCGACGCCTGGGAATTGGTCTGGGCAGCCGTGTCCGCTTCGACCTGGTCGATGACCACCTAGAAATGCGCGTTGAAACAACTGACGGCAAGGCGCCAGCAGCCGGATTTGGCATGCTGAAAAGCAAGCGCCCAGCAGTGCCCGTTGACCTCGATCCCGCCTCGTTGGTTCAACCGTGACCGGGCTCGATACCAATGTACTCGCCCGCTACTACGTGCAAGACGAGAGCGATGCAGAGGCGACCCGCCAGCATGAGATGGCGCGACGCCTGATCGAATCCGGCGAACCGCTGATGGTCGCAAAGACTGTGCTGCTCGAATTGGAGTGGGTCATGCGGGGCTACTATGGCTTTTCGACCGAGGAGGTGGTTGCAGCTCGCGTTGAATCTCGCGGTAGCGATCATCGACCGAGCTACTATGGCTTTTCGACCGAGGAGGTGGTTGCAGCTCTGCGCCATCTGATGTCTTTGCCCCAGGTGGTCATCGAACAGCGCGAGGCTGTGGAATCGGCCATCGCTCATTGTCTGTCAGGACTCGATTTTGCGGATGCGCTACATCTCGCCAGTTACGCAAACTGCGACCAGGTGGCTTCGTTCGACGATCGTAAGTTTGCTCGCCGTGCGAAACGTCTTCAACTCATGCCGCAAGTGGTCGTGCCAACCTAGCCGAGCGCCACTGTCAGACCCAGGCCATCAAGCCTCGATCCGCTGCGCTACCAGCTTGACGCCTAGCGCATGACAGACACGGTTGATGGTATCGAAACGCGGCTGCGACTCGGGTCGCAAGGCCTTATAGAGGGCTTCGCGCGCGATGCCGCTCGCCGCCCTTGCTCTGTGCGAACCGAGGGGTCAGCTGTCAATGCCAGAGCCGGAAGAGGTCATCATCGATGCGGCCCACCAGGCGACGACCGCGGTGGCGCGGCTCTGGCGGCGTCACCGGCCCGACGGCGAGGCCCTCGCCGCCGATCAGCTGGAGTACCACCGCGAGCGCTTGCGCTGGCTGGTGGCCGCGGCCTTCGGCGGCGAGTGGCGGCTGCGGGTCGCGCAGCCGCCGGCGCCGCCGACGCTGCTCCGTCGCCTGTTCGACCCGCGGCCGCAGGCGCTGAGGGTCCAGGAGGCGCTGCCAGCCACCGACGGGGTCAGCCTGTTCCTGCCCGCCCGGCTGGCGGCCGACGGCGACCTCGACAGCGGGCGCTGGTATCGCGTGCTCGCAGTGCAGCAGGCGGCCCGCGCCCGTGGGATCGGGATGTCAGATCTGCGCGCGCGGCAATTCGCCGCCGGCGATTTCGACGATTTCGACCTGATCGTGGCGATGGATGCCGACAATCTCGCCCGGATCGAAGCACAGCGCCCCGCCGGCAACACAACGCCCGTGCGCTTGTTGACCGACTTTGGCG